>NZ_AP041141.1:0-303750 GCF_055397545.1 Pseudoalteromonas sp. 11L1
ACCTGTTTCAGTTGCTTTAATTGCTTTTCCTTCACGTTTCAAAAAGCGACGTTTAAATAATAGTTCAATGATACCTGCGCGAGTGGCTTCAGTACCAAGGCCATCTGTCTCTTTTAATATTTTTTTGATTTGCGAGTCTTTTACATAACGGCTAATTCCCGTCATAGCAGCAAGTAAGGTTGCATCGGTAAAATGAGCAGGAGGAGTTGTATGCTTTTGCACCACCTCACCTTTAGTACAGGTAAGTACCATGCCTTTTTCCAAATAAGGCAATGTTGCTTCTTCTTTAAGTTCTGACTTACCCATAAGCAATTTAAAACCCAAGCTTACATCTTGTTTTGCATTAGCTTTGAATAAACCACCCGCTATAGTTACCTCTACCTTGGTTTCGTTGTAAATGTAATCGGGATAAAACTGAATTAAATAGTGTCGACTTATTAACTGATAAATTTTTTCTTCATCACTTGCTAAACTCACAGTTTTTAACTGTTTAGCTGTTGGTACAATCGCGTGGTGAGCTGCTACTTTTGAATCGTTAAAACATTTACTTCGTTTTTTTGCATCTGCTCCATTAACAAATTCTGCTTTTTGACCTCCATTTACTGCAATCGCTTTTAGTATCGCAGCTGCATCTTGGTGATGATCTTTTGGTAAATAACGATTATCTGAGCGTGGGTAAGTAATTAACTTATGACGTTCATATAAAACCTGGCAAATATCGAGCACTTTTTGCGCTGGCAATCCGAACGCTTTAGCGGCATCTATTTGTAAAGCAGACAAATTATAGGGAAGCGGCGCGGTTTGTTTTTTTTGCTTTTGCTCAAGAGCAGTTACGCTTGCTGGTTGATTAGCGATACGTGAAGTTACATTTTCACCTAAAGCTTTGTGAAGCACTCTGCCCTCTTCATCTTGATAAGGTTCACACGCTTTACTTGGTATCCACTTGGCAGTAAATGATTGCTCCTTAGGTGTATCAAGGTGAGCAAGTACTTCATAAAATGGTTTTGATACAAAATTTGCTATCTCGTTATCGCGATTAACTACTAGGCCCAAAATGGGTGTTTGCACTCGCCCAACCGACAATACATTACCAAATCCCGCTTTTTGCCCCGCTAATGTGTATGCACGCGTCAAGTTCATGCCAAACAACCAATCAGCACGAGACCGCGCAAGAGCAGAAACACTCAAAGGAATAAAGTCACGGTTAGCACGCATACTATTTAGTGACTTTTTAACTGCCGTTAAGTTTAAGTCACTGATCAATAAACGCTGAATATTTTGTTTTTTTGCTTGGCTGATTTTTGCTTGTTCTATAACTTCATCAACTAATAACTGGCCTTCACGGTCAGGATCGCCAGCATGTACAAGTATTGTTGCTTGTTTGATTAGCTTTTTTAAAATAGTGAATTGTTTACGAGTTTTAGGCTTTGCTTTAAGTTGCCAATGCTCAGGCACAATAGGTAAATGTTCAAACTGCCACTTTTTAAAACGCTCATCATAGTCATCGGGTTCTGCTTGCTCGAGCAGATGACCTATGCACCAAGATACGCAATCACCATTTGCCACTTCAATATAACCATCATGCTTTTTATGCGGTTTAGGAAGTGCGTCTGCAATAGCGCGACCCAAAGAGGGTTTTTCAGCAATATAAAGTTTCATAACCAAGCTCTAGCACTGTTCATATAAACAGTAGTCTAGCATATCATTTTAAAACGAGGGGTATTTTTGTAGTTATTAACTTAAAGCTTTATTTCGCTTATTAGCAAAAATATATAAAAGGGGCAGGTAACATACTATAACTGTGCCAACATTAATTAATGGCAGCAAAGTTTTATACATATAAGTGCTGTACGATAAATCCCAAAGGTGACGGTCAACTAGACGAAACAACTGCAGGATGGGTGCACCGATAACCACAAGTTGGCCCAATACGCATTGCCACAAATGCAGTTTATCTTTCAGACCCCAATAAGCAACTAGTGCCATCCAAGATAAATCGTTTAATGCCCAAACTACATAACGGTATATGTAAGTGCCGTCATCAAGCTCTTTGAGCGATGAATGAATTAAAGCACCAAAAAGAAAAAAAGCGGCTGTTAATAAAGTAAATCTTAAAGCACAAAAATCTTTTCGTAAATAAAAAACAAAAATAGCTGGGCTCAAAATAAGCACCCAGCTACTATTTAAAATTTCTAAGACTTTATCAAACCAATCAGGCATGATTACTTAGTAAAATTCGTTTTTTTATCATCGTCATCGCCAGTACCGTTACCAGGCATACTACAATACTTGTCCAACATATTCACTCCAGTTTAATTACATCTGTTAACAAAGGCGTATTCTATGCTAAAAAAAAAACAAAACCAATAAATTCTATCTAATATCAATAGGATCTGATTCTTTCGCCTTGCCTTGTAAGATTGATATTTCCACCCGGCGGTTACGTCTTCGATCTTCTCGGGAGTCGTTCGGCACTAAAGGTCTGGTTTCTGCACGCCCCACGACCATCATTCGTGTCTTATCAAAACCAGCAACTTTTTGCAGCTCACTTGCTACCGCAACAGCTCGTTTAGAGGACAAATCCCAGTTATTAATATAAAGCTCATTAGAGACTTGGAAGTCATCAGTGTGACCGGAGACGGTTATCTCCCCGGGAACATCTTTTAGTAACCGGCCAATATCCTGAATGATAGGTTTAAATTGGGGTTGTAAAAACGCACTGCCCGATGGAAACGAACCATTCTCTCTAATACGAATAATGATTTGCTGACCTAATGACTCAAGCTCAATAGCTCCATCAATAATTTGCTTTTCAAGCTGCTGTGCAATTTTTTTAACTAAATCATTTATTTGCTCTTGATCAGCAGCAGAAACAGCAGGCGCTGAAGCCACTTCTTCAGAGGTGCTGCTAGACTCACCGCCTCGTTTTTCGCCTCGTTGTTCTTGGCGTCCGCCAGCTGAGCTTTCATCGCCCGCCTGAAACTCTAGCATTTGCTGAGTCATTTCAACTGTTTGCTGCTGAATAGTTTCAATGGGGGTCGGCTCAGGCTTACCTGGAGTAAATTCCATCGCAATAACCGAGGTGCCTTTTGGGATATCTTTAACTTCAATTTTATTTTGCACACCAAAAGCAAACTTCATAGAACCTGCAATTTGCTTAAATTTAAGCACATCCATTTCAGAAAACGCGAGTAAGAGTACAAAAAAGCACATTAATAGCGACATTAAATCGGCAAATGTCCCCATCCATGCAGGTAACCCTGGGGGTGGGCATTTACACTCTTCATCAGACATAACTATTCCTCAGTGTTTACCGCGCGTTTAGACTCAGCCAAATAATTTTTCAAGATCCCCTCAATTACTTTAGGGTTTTGGCCATCTTGAATGCCTAATACTGCATCCAAAATAAGTCGCTGGTTCATTGCTTCTTCGTCTTTACGCAATTCAAGTTTTACCTGAATAGGAATGGCGACAACATTCGCCAAAAATGCCCCATACAACGTTGTTAACAAGGCTACAGCCATTGCTGGGCCGATTGCTTTTGGGTCATCCATATTTGATAACATAGCCACCAAACCGATTAATGTACCAATCATCCCCATTGCAGGAGCAATATCACCTAACGATTTAAATAAGCTTGCGCCCATTTCATGGCGAGTTGTAGTGAGGGAAATATCTTTTTGTAATGTAGCGCGCACTACATCTGCATCATGCCCATCTACGAGCATATCAACGCCTTTGCGCATAAATGGATTTGGAATTTCAGCCTCTTCCAATGCTAAAAACCCGCCTTTTCGGGCAGAATCGGCTAGCTCAACCGCCTTTTCAATTAAGGCTTCAGGGGGTTCAATTTTAAACATAAACGCTTTAGCACAAACCTTACCAATGCCTAAAAATTGCGACATAGTAAAATTGGATAAAACGATAAAAAGGGAGCCACCAAATACAATAACCACGGAAGGAGTATTGTAAAACATACCGACTTCGCCGCTACTACTCATAAACATGGACATGACAATTAAGCCAATTGCGCCAAGGATCCCAATAATGGTTGCTAAATCCACATTCCCTCCAAAGGTTTTATATTTTTTCTTCGCAAGCGTTGTTATTAAATGTATATCGGCAAGATACTGAAATACTTAAGTGATTTTTATGATAAACGATAAAATTACGATTAGTCCTATTTTAGATCAACATAGGTAATCAATCTAACTAATCAGAATTTATAATTTAAAAAATAACGCTGAAGCGCAGTAAAACCCAATTAACAGCATTTATCTATCAAAAAAACATAACATTCTTTGACCTAGTTTAGCATTCCCCCTAAAATTGGCGTTTAAATTTATTATGTAAGTTGAAAATAAAGATGGCGACTAAAAAACCTGAAAATTTAAGTTTCGAACAAGCACTAGAAGAACTAACAACAATTGTCAGTGAAATGGAACAAGGTGATTTATCGCTTGAACAGTCTTTAAAGCAATTTGAGCGCGGCATTGCATTAGCCAGTGCGTCTTCCGGTAAACTTCAACAAGCCGAGCAAAAGGTGTCGATATTAATGGGTAATGACGAAAAAGCACCGCTTACTCAATTTAATAACGATATGGAATAATTGTGAGCATAAAAGAACAAATAAAGCTTGCTCAAGATGATGTAGCCAATACTCTCAATCTTTATTTCGAACAACCTCTTGAAAGCGACAACACCATAAAAGAAGCCACCCATTATAGTTTAATGAATGGTGGGAAAAGATTGCGGCCCTTTTTAGTTTATACCACAGGTAAAATGTTAGGTGCTGACAAGCGTGATTTAGATGTACTTGCAGCAGCGATAGAATGCATTCACAGTTATTCATTAGTGCATGACGATTTGCCCGCTATGGATGACGATGATTTACGTCGTGGCCGTCCTACATGTCATATTGTCTATGGTGAAGCACAAGCTATTTTAGCAGGTGACGCACTGCAAACCTTAGCATTTGAGCTTATTGCTAAGCACACATTTAAATGCTCAACAGAAGCTCAGTTAAAAATGATTGCAGAATTAGCCCATGCTTCAGGCTTGCAAGGAATGGTTGCCGGACAAGGCCGCGATATTGCAGCAACAGATAAAGTTATTACGGTTGATGAATTAGAACGTATTCATAAACTTAAAACCGGCGCATTAATAAATTGTGCGATTACTTTGGGCGCACTTTGCGCTCCTAATATTAGCCAACATACTTTAGATAACTTATCTACTTTTGGGTATGCTATTGGGCTGGCCTTTCAGGTTCATGACGACATTTTAGATGTTGAGGGCGACACACTGACTTTAGGTAAGCCTCAAGGGTCAGATATTGCTGCTAATAAAGCGACATACCCCGCTTTATTAGGTATGCTAGGTGCTAAGCAAAAAGCACTAAATTTGATACAGCAAGCCCATGAGGCGTTAGCCAATATTGACGCAGACACGACCGACTTAGCGGCATTGGCAAACTATTTAATTGAACGTGACCATTAAACATGGCTAAAACGTATTAACTCTTAGAACAAAATTATTACTGAATATTAGTTTACCTCTTAAATCTAACTTTTGAGGAAAGTTAATATTAGCGAAGGATATATAAAAAACCATGACACTTGATAGCAGCAAGTATCCATTACTTAATTTGGTGAACGAACCAGTCCACTTGCGAGACTTAGCACAAGATAAGCTTTCTGCATTTAGCCATGAATTGCGTGATTACTTACTCAATTCAGTATCGCAAAGTAGCGGCCATTTAGCGTCTGGTTTAGGAACCGTAGAACTTACCGTTGCATTACATTATGTGTACAACACTCCCGACGACCGTTTAGTTTGGGATGTAGGTCATCAAGCCTACCCACATAAAATACTAACGGGACGTCGTGACCAAATGCACACCATTCGTCAAAAAGATGGATTGCACCCATTTCCATTTAGAGACGAAAGTGAATACGATACGTTTAGTGTTGGCCATTCAAGTACCTCTATTTCAGCGGCATTGGGTATGTCTATTGCTGCGCAAAAAGAAGGCAAAGGTCGTAAAACCGTAGCGGTTATAGGCGATGGCGCTATTACCGCTGGTATGGCTTTTGAAGCGATGAATCACTTAGGTGATGTGAAATCAGATATGCTGATCATTTTAAATGATAACGAAATGTCGATTTCTGAAAACGTCGGCGCGTTAACCAATCATTTTGCACGTATTTTATCAGGTAGCTTTTATACCAACATCCGTGAAGGTAGTAAAAAGCTTCTTTCAGGTGTACCGCCAGTAAAAGAGCTGGCTAGCCGCATGGAAGAGCACATTAAAGGAATGATGATCCCAGGTACTTTTTTTGAAGAGCTAGGCTTAAACTATATTGGTCCAATTGATGGCCATGATGTGAATATGCTGGTAGATACGCTGCGCAATATGCGTAACTTAAAAGGCCCACAACTTTTACATATAAAAACCCAAAAAGGCAAAGGTTACAAGCCCGCAGAAGCCGATCCGATTGGTTATCATGGCGTACCAAAATTTGATCCTGCGACTTCAAGTTTACCGAAATCTAAACCAAGTGCAGCGACTTTCTCAAATGTATTTGGTGATTGGCTTTGCGATATGGCAGAGCAAGACAACAAGTTAATGGCAATTACTCCTGCGATGCGTGAAGGTTCGGGAATGGTGCGCTTTTCTAAAGAACACCCAGAACAATATTTTGATGTGGCAATTGCTGAGCAACACGCTGTAACCCTTGCTGCAGGTTTTGCTTGTGAAGGGCTAAAACCCGTTGTTGCTATCTACTCTAGCTTTTTACAACGTGCGTATGATCAACTAATTCACGACGTTGCATTGCAAAACCTACCAGTATTATTTGCTATTGACCGCGCAGGTATTGTCGGAGCTGATGGTGAAACTCACCAAGGCGCCTATGACCTAAGCTTTATGCGCTGTATTCCTAACATGGTTATTATGGCACCTAGCGATACTAACGAATGCCGTCAAATGCTATACACTGGCTATCAAGCCAATTGCCCAGTAGCTGTGCGTTACCCGCGTGGCAGTGCGGGCACAGCAGAGGTTCAAAGCGCTATGCAACAGCTCGAAATTGGTAAAGCTAACGTAATTAAACAAGGTGCTAAAGTAGCTATATTGTCATTCGGTACCTTGCTTGAAAACGCCCAATTAGCCACTGATGAGCTCAATGCCACTTTAGTTAATATGCGATTTATTAAACCACTTGATACTGGTTTAATTGATGAACTTGTCGCTAACCACGCTATCATTGTAACACTTGAAGATAATGCAATTTCTGGTGGTGCAGGTTCGGCAGTTAATGAGTATTTAGCTACTCAAAAAGCGGCTGTAAAAATACTTAACTTAGGTATACCGGATGAATTTATTAAACACGGTACTCAACAGCAAATGCACGATGAAATGGGGTTAGGTGAGCAAGGTATATTAACCTCAATCAAAGCATTTATAAGCTAATACTTATAGTGTTTAATAAAAAAGGAGCCATTGGCTCCTTTTTTATTGCTAACTTTAACCTCTAGCGCATCCACACTTTAATGTCGGCTAAGCCATTACTTTGCAATAGGCCAATCTGCTGTTCAACATTCGGGTTTTGCTCAAACTCAAATGCATCTAATTGCTCATCAAAGGTAATGTTAGCAACGCCATCGCCGCCGCGTTTTTTAACTTGATGCAATGCGATATCAGCTAAATTAATCGATGTTTCCCAGCTAATAACTTGACCACCTAGCAGAGGTAGCGGATAGAAAGACCAACCCACTGACGCTGTTATATTGGTTGTCTCACCGTTAGGAAGTTGGAAGGTATAATCGGCAATAGCTTGGCATAATTCAGATACATAGCTGTCGATTAAATTACACTTAAAATCGCGTAATAACAGTAAAAACTCATCACCACTCCACCGAGCAACATAATCAGAGCCTTGAGTACGCGAGTTAAGTAATGCCGCTACTTGTTGTAAACAGCTATCTCCAGCAATAGGACCATAAGCATCGTTAATGCGGCTAAAGTTATCTAAATTAATAATTAACAACACCAAAGATTTACCCTGAGCCTGCAATGACTGCGAATTACGCTGAAAATGCTCAATATCTTTTGGTAGTTGATCAAACAAGAAACGACGACTTCTCAGCCCAGTTAGCTCATCAGAGTGACTAACAAGTTTAAGCTGAGAATTTACTTGGTTTAATTTATCATTCGCTTGGCGAAGCTCTAGGGTTCGTTCAGTAATAAGCCCTTCGAGTACTTGTTGCTTACGTCGCTCTTGAACTTTAAATACCCAAAACACTAAATAAAAGAGCAACACAAAACCACTGGTGATCAGTAATCTAAAGTAGATGGTTTCACCAAATCGTTCAGGAACAACAAACGCATATTCGGCTGATTGCGCTTTACCCCAATCCTCACCTTGGCGTTTAGTTTCTAATTCAAATAAAAACATACCAGCGGGTAAATTTGTATAAATTGCTTCTCGACGGGTATTTGCATAGCGCCAATCGTTATCAAGCCCATTAAGTTTATATCTAAACTCAATACTTGCCGGAGCGTAATAATCAATCGCAGTATAGGTAAGTGTTACATCACGCTCATCGGTCTCAAGAACCGGTTTTTCACCTAACGCAGCAGCTGCAAGCTTTCGTGATGGTGTGGTTAAGGTTTCTATAGTTGGTTTAAGCGAACGTAATCCAAATAACTCTACGTCTTTCGGAATTTCCACCACACCTTGTAAGCTGGGGTACCAAATAGAGTTATCCATATCAACCACCGCATCATGGCCTAAGCCATTACAACATTGGCTGGCTTTACCATCGAGCTGACGGTCAAATGAAGAAATCACTTCTTCTACTTTTAAGCTTTCGATGTTGGCTTTAAATTGCTCAACAGGCATGCGGTAAACCCCTTTCATGGTGCTTACCCAAATTCGCTTTGAGGTGTCATCGTATTCTAAACTGAATATGGAACCATATGGCAATCCATTGGCGGCGTCTAGTTGCTGCCATTGCCCTTGTCCACTGCGATAAAACAGGCCATCATTCAACGAGCCAATTAAAATGCCTACCCCTTTTATATGTAAAATACTGGTCACATAAGCGCTTTCCAAAGTGGTTTGGTCACCTATTTTTTCAATTCCTCGCTCAGTAAAGTAATACGCGCCTTTACTGGTGCCAATAACCCCAAAATTTGGTTTATCTAAAACATAGGTTACAAACTTACTGCCTAAAAAAGCATTGTACGCAAAAGGGTTTAAACCATTGTAATTTAAACGATATAATCCTCGCCCGGTGCCTACCCAAAAACCGCCTTTAGTTGAAGTGCTAATTGCAAAAACAGGGTTATCGCTCAATGCACGAGCAGGGAAACTATATAAGGTATTTGATTCGTAGAAAAACAAGCCTCTACCAGTAGCAACATAAAGGCGATCGCCATCAAATTGCAGGTCATGTACCGAGGCATTTCCATACTTGGCACTATTAATAACATTAATAAAAGTTTTATCGGCATCAAAATAGCCAACGCCACTTTTGTTGGCAATCCATAACTTACCATCAGGTGATTTACTAATTGCCATTACCGCTTCGGTCATTTTAGAAATGGCAGAATGGCGCTCTATTCGCCCTTCGTGAGCAAGCCATAGCCCTTCACTAAAACTCGCTAACCATATGTTATTTTCATCATCTCTAAATATATCAGCAAACCAAATACTCTGATCTAGCTGGCTTGGTTCAACCCACTGCCAATCATTAGATTTAGCTCTAAATAATAAACGTCCATAGGTTGATACCCACAAGCCGCCATTACCATCGCTCATAAACTTATACACAGCTGAGTTATTAGCATTGGGAAGTGGAAACGGACGTAGCTCGTCATCTAAATCTAAAAAATAAGCCCCTAACTCAGAAGCTAAGTACAAATTACCATTTAAAAACGATAGATCGTGAACAATGGTTTGCGCTAAACGATCGGGTAAAGCTACTTTAGCGGTTAGTTCTAAGCGTAATTTAGAAAAGTCAGACGAGCTTTGCGTTAAACGTAATAAATTACGGTCGTTAACCAGCCAAATTCCTTCAGGTGAAAGCGCCATTTTACTGACCGATCCCACAATTTGGGTGATAGCTGTGGCGTTTACAATAGGACTAGGATTATTTAGTTGGTCGCGCAGTTCTATTTGGCCTCTGTCTATATAATAGAGCCCATTAGCTGCTATCCAGATACTGCCTTGAGAATCTTCAAGAATATCTCTTACAGGGCCTTTAATATTAAACTCTTGTGCGGTTAGCTTTTCAGGATCGATAACCACAAGGCCATTTTTAGTGCCTACCCACAATAATCCTTCGCCATCGATCAATAATTTATTAATACCATTGCTGGGTAAAAATAAACTATTTTGGGTATTATAATTAGTGAAGGTATTGCCATCAAAACGGCTTAATCCAAATTGAGTGCCAAGCCACATATAGCCTTGGTTATCTTGTACTACACTTTTTAGGGATTGTGAGGGTAAGCCGTCTTTGATATTCCATTGTTTAACTACGTAATCAGTAATTGAAGCCGTACTTGGCATGGCACATAACATAAGTACACAAACCAATAAAAATCGCATCATAGTGCTGCCACCTAGTTAAACAAATAATAAATTAAAAGGGTAGTAAACCTACTTTTATCAATGCTTGCAAACAAATAAGCGAAAAAATACCTGCAAGTACATCATCGGCCATAATACCAAACCCACCATGGGCACGTTTATCGAGTATGCGAATCGGCCCTGGCTTTGCTATATCAAAAAAGCGAAACAGTAAAAAGCCCACCAATAATGTTTGCCAGTTAAGTGCTGCGCCAATCATAGTAATATAGTAACCAGCAACTTCGTCCCAAACAATTGCGGGATGATCATGTACTTGAAGGTCATCGGCTGTTTTTCCACATGCCCAAATACCAAAGATGCTTATGACTACTGCAAATACAATTTGTAACCATAGCGGAAAATGCATGGTAATAAAAATAAACGGTAATGCTGCCAATGTGCCAAATGTACCAGGTGCTTTTGGTGCAAGCCCAGTACCAAAACCCAAACCAAAAAATTGATGTGGGCGTTTTAAATTAAATAATCGGTTTTTATTCAAACCTGCTCCTTGGAAAAGTGCTCAAAACCTTTATGTTCAAAAGCAAACTTCTCACCTTGGTGTAATAACTCTATATTGCCGTCGCCACTTTTTATTTGCCCGATACAGCTTGCCTCTACACCGTATTGGCGCAGCTTAATATCTAGCATACTCTTGTTACTATCAGCAACGGTATACAGTAACTCGTAGTCATCGCCATAGTTAAGAACAAAAGGAAGTCGCTGCTCAAAATCAAGACTCGCTTGCATGGCATCTGAGGTGGGGACATTTTCAATATTAATGGTGGCACTAACTTGTGATAAATTTAGCACATGCCCTAAGTCGGCTAGTAACCCATCGGAAATATCAATGGCCGACGATGCCAAGCCTCGTAACGCTTGCCCAGCAGCTACACGTGGCGTGGGGAAATTTAAACGTTTATTAATATCTTTTAAGTGTTCAAGTGCAATCGATAAGCCTTGTTTTTTCGATTCAATCGCCAACCCAGCATCACCAAGCGGACCGGTTACAAAAATCCAATCACCCACTTTTGCACCACTTCTACGTAATGCTGTGCCTTCAGGAACTGTACCTTTTGCACAAATAGTAATACTAAGTGGACCTTGAGTGGTATCACCACCAATGATCTGAACATTAAAGTACTCAGCAATTTCATGCATGCCATCAGTCAGCTCAGCAATCCATTGTGGATCGATACTAGGTAACGTAAGTGCAACCGACACCCAAGTAGGCTCTGCGCCCATGGCAGCTAAATCACTTAAATTAACAGCAAGAGCTCGATGCCCTAATGCGCGAGGGGAGATATCATGAAAAAAATGCACCCCAGCAACTAAGGTATCTGTGGTTACAGCAAGCTGACAGTTCGCTGGAACTGTGACAAGCGCACAGTCATCTCCAATCCCTAAATTAACATCGCGACGAGTAATGCCACGACCTTTAAAGTAACGATTAATTAATTCAAATTCCTTCATACACAAAAAAGCCGGCCTATGCCGGCTCTCCTTTTTAACGGTTATTTATAACAACTCATCTGATGATAAAAATCAGCTAAAGTTGTTATTACTTGCGTAACTGTTTTACAGCTTTATCAAGTACACCGTTTACAAATTTATGGCTATCTTCAGCGCCAAACATTTTAGCTAATTCAATACTTTCATTGATAGCCACTTTGTAAGGAACGTCTTCACGAAATTTAAGCTCGTAGCTGCTTAAACGTAAGATAGCACGTTCAACTTCGTCTAATTCATCAAATGGACGAGTTAAATGAGGCGATACAGCTTCGTCTAGTTGCTTATGATTTACTGCAACTCCACGCGCTAAATCTTTAAAATATTCAACATCAATTTTAGTCACATCGTTTTCGATCAACATTTGTTGTTCGATATCGGCAATTGCATTGCCGCTTAATTGCCATGAATACACGGCTTGAAGTGCTAAGATACGTGCTTTACGTCTTGCTGCTGGTTTCACAAAAATTCCTTAAACTTAAATTTTATCTAACACATTAACCATTTCAAGCGCACCTAAAGCAGCTTCGCCGCCTTTGTTACCCATTTTGGTACCTGCGCGCTCAATTGCTTGCTCAATGCTTTCAGTGGTTAATACGCCAAATGCAACCGGGATATCATACTCAAGTGATACTTGTGCAAGCCCTTTATTTGACTCGCCAGCGACGAGATCAAAGTGAGGCGTGCCCCCTCTGATCACTACACCTAAGGCGATAATTGCATCATATTCTTTTTTTGCTGCAACGCGTTTCGCTGCTAAAGGTAATTCAACCGCACCTGGTACGTAAATTACGGTAATATCATCTTCTGATACTCCACCAGTACGTTTTAGCTCATCAACAGCACCTGCAAGCAAGCTACTACCAATAAAGTCATTGAAACGAGAAATGACAATGGCAAACTTTTTGCCTGGAGCGTATTTATTACCTTCAATAATTTTCATTTGATAACCCTAAAAATAAGTTTAAGCGATTTCGGTTGCGCAAAAATTGCTGCGCATTATACCACATAAATAAAATAATAGCCTAGCGTGTAATTATTGTGGCTCTACGTAATCAACAACTTCTAAATGGAAGCCTGATAATGCATGATATTTTTTCGGTAAACTCATCAAACGCATTTTTTGGATACCTAAATCAGCCAAAATTTGCGAGCCTACACCTACGGTACGTGAAGTACCTTGGAATTTGCGTGGCGTTACACTCTCGCCAGCATCAGCTGCAGCGAATGCTTTAACAGTCGCTTCTAATTCGTCAGTGCTTTCTTGCTTACCTAAGATGACTAAAGCGCCATTATGCTCAGCTATATACGCCATTGCTTGCGATAATCCCCAACTACGATCAGCATTACGATCAGAGAGTAAAATATCGTTAAAGGTACTTTGTAAGTGCACTCGCACTAACGTTGGTTCTTGTTGTTTTATTTCACCTTTAAGCAATGCATAGTGCAGCTGCCCGTCAATGGTGTCTTTGTAAGTTACTAAGTCAAATTCGCCATGCTCAGTTGGCAATTTACATTTTGCAACTTGCTCAATAGTGGTTTCATTTAAGTTACGGTATTCGATTAAATCAGCAATGGTGCCAATTTTAATATCATGTTGCTTAGCAAATACTTCTAAATCAGGGCGGCGCGCCATGGTGCCATCTTCATTTAGAATTTCTACAATCACTGATGACGGCTCAAGTCCCGCTAAACGCGCTAAATCACAGCCAGCTTCAGTGTGCCCTGCGCGCGTTAATACGCCGCCAGGTTGCGCCATAATAGGGAAAATATGCCCAGGCTGTACAATATCACTTGGCACTGCGCCTTTAGCAATGGCAGCTTGAACAGTACGAGCACGATCCGCTGCAGAAATCCCCGTCGTAACCCCTTTTGATGCTTCAATAGACATAGTAAAGTTGGTCGAGAATGCAGCACCGTTATTTTTAACCATCAGCGGTAAATCAAGTTGCGAGCAACGCTCTTGGGTCATGGTTAAACAAATTAACCCACGGCCATGAGTCGCCATAAAGTTAATTGCTTCTGCACTTATGTGCTCAGCAGCAATAATTAAATCGCCTTCATTTTCTCTGTCTTCATCGTCCATTAAAATAACCATTTTACCGGCTTTAATGTCATCTATTATTTCTTGTGCGCTGTTTAAATTCATAAGTTGCTCGTATAAGTTGTCAATATCGTTATTTTATAAAGCCCGCTTTAGCGAGTAAGCTCATCGAAATATCTGAACCAGTAGGATGCTCAGCTCCCTTTACAAGGCGCTCTAAATAACGTGCTATTTGGTCGACCTCTAGATTCACTTTGGTACCGACTTGAAAATCTGCTATGGTCGTTTGATCCTTAGTGTGTGGCACTATTGTCAGTTTAAATTTATTACCTTCAACCGCATTGACCGTTAAGCTAATACCATCAATACACACAGACCCTTTATAAGGAATGTATTTCATTAAATTTTCGTCGGTGGCTAACCAATATTCTGTTGCTCGCGCATTGGTATTAATTGCAGTGATAGTGGCAATACCATCAACATGACCAGACACTAAATGGCCTCCTAGGCGCGATACAGGTTGCATCGCCTTTTCTAAGTTAACTGTTTGCCCTAATGCGTAATGTGCAAACCCCGTTAAGCTAATCGTTTCATTTGATAAGTCAGCACTAAAGCCATCTATATGCTTATCAACAACAGTGAGGCATACACCGTTGGTTGCAATACTGTCACCTAACTTAACATCACTCATATCAAGGTTTTTACTTTGGATACGAATAGCTAAATCACCTTGTTTTTTTTGTAATAACGCAATTTTACCTGTCGCTTCAACTATTCCAGTAAACATAGTGCTACTCTTTATATAAAATGATTAATGAGCTTTTTTGTGTGCTGTGATACGTAAATCATCACCAATTGGCACACACTCATTAAAAGTTAAATTAATGGTATTTTGCATACTCATTAACTCTGGGAAATTCAGTAAACTTTTTGCATCGCTACCCATTAACTTAGGGGCAATATAAAAAACAAACTCATCAATTAAATCAAGTTCAGCCATTTTTCCGGCCAATGTGGCTCCCGCTTCTAACCACACATTGTTAAACTGTAATTGCGCTAGCTTTTGCAGTGCTGCTTGTAAGTCTACTTTATTGTTCTTTTCGGGTAGTTCGATCTGTTTAACAAAATGAGGCCACTGATGCGATTTATCAACCCGAGTGGTAAATATTATCACCTCGCTTTGAATTGAAAATAAGGCAAGTCCAGGGGTAAGTCTGTTTTGGGAATCAATAATAACGCGAACTGGTTGGCGCAGTGGTAAATTGGTCGGTAAAGAAACCGGAAGTTCTTCTGGGCGTACATTTAGTTTTGCATCATCCATCAAGACTGTATCAGCACCGGTTAAAATTGCACAGCTCTGAGCACGATATAGTTGCACATCTTGGCGCGCAGCAGGCCCGGTTATCCATTTACTTTGGCCGTTTTTAAGCGCCGTTTTACCATCAATACTGGCGGCCATTTTGCAGGTTACAAAGGGTACCCCCTGCTCCATACGTTTAAAAAACCCAAGGTTTAATGCGCGAGCTTGCTCTTCAAGTAATCCGTGAGCGACTTCAATTCCTGCATCTGCTAAAATTTTCAGGCCTTTGCCTGCAACTTGCGGGTTGCTATCAACCATAGCAGCAATCACTTTTTTTACACCCGCGGCCTTTAGCCCTTCAGCACAAGGCGGTGTACGACCATAATGACTGCAAGGCTCTAGGGTTACATAAGCGGTTGCACCTTTAGCACTTTCACCGGCCTCAGCCAAAGCATTAACTTCAGCATGACCTTGTCCTGCTAATTGATGAAACCCTTCAGCTATTATTTTATTATTTTTTACGAGTACGCAGCCTACATTTGGGTTAGGAGTGGTGGTAAAGCGCCCTTTTTTTGCCAGCTCAATGGCGCGTGCCATATAACGTTTATCATCCTCTGAAAACGAGCTTTGCATGGTCATTACTACTCTCCTAAGCGAGCTATTTCTTCACCAAACTCACGTATATCTTCAAACGAGCGATATACTGAGGCAAATCTTACATAGGCTACTTTATCTAATTTTTTCAGCGCTTCCATAATGCACTCACCCACTAAATGGCTAGACACTTCACGTTCGCCGGTGGCTCGTAGCTGAGATTTAATTATATTAACGACTTCATCAACTTGTTCGGTACTTACGGGACGTTTTTCAAGAGCGCGGGTTAAGCCATTTAGTAACTTATCTTCATTGAACGGTTCACGACTGCCATCTTGCTTAATAACTCGCGGCATCACTAATTCAGCCCCTTCAAAGGTGGTAAATCGTTCGTGGCACTCATTACATTCACGGCGTCTACGTACTTGGTGTCCCCCGCCGACAAGGCGAGAATCAATAACTTTAGTATCTTTGGCGGTGCAAAATGGGCAATGCATAACTGTGTGTTTCCGTTTTAAAAACAAAAAATGGCCGCTATTATAGCGGCCATTATCATAACAAAAATGTGTGCAGTTGTGATCTAAATTACTATTTTACTCTTGGATTAAGCGTAAACAGGTAATTTTGCACAAATTGCTTTCACTTTTTCTTTTACTTGCGCTTGTACTGACTCATCTTCGATGTTGTCTAGTACGTCACAGATCCAGCCCGCTAACTCTTTTGACTCAGCTTCTTTAAAGCCACGACGAGTGATTGCTGGTGAACCAATACGCAAACCAGAAGTAACAAATGGTGAACGAGGATCGTTCGGTACTGAGTTTTTGTTAACCGTGATATTCGCGTTACCTAGGGCAGCATCGGCATCTTTACCTGTGATATCTTTATCGATTAAATCAAGTAAGAATAAGTGGTTGTCAGTTTTACCTGATACTACTTTGTAGCCGCGCTCTTGTAATACAGCAACCATTGCTTGAGCATTTTTAACAACTTGTGTTTGGTATGTTTTAAATTCAGGTTGAAGTGCTTCTTTAAATGCCACCGCTTTAGCAGCAATAACATGACATAAAGGACCACCTTGGCCACCTGGGAAAACAGCGCTGTTTAGCTTTTTGTAAATATCTTCATCACCACACGCAGAAATGATTAAACCACCGCGAGGACCGGCTAATGTTTTGTGTGTTGTGGTTGTTACAACGTGAGCAAATGGCACAGGGCTTGGGTAAACACCCGCAGCAATTAAACCTGCAACGTGCGCCATATCAACAAATAAGTATGCGCCTACTTTGTCTGCAATTTCACGGAATTTAGCCCAATCAACAATACCTGAGTATGCAGAAAAACCCGCAATGATCATTTTTGGTTTATGCTCAAGTGCTAACGCTTCAACTTGTGCGTAATCAATTTCGCCAGTTTCTTCGTTAAGGCCATACTGAATTGCGTTGTATGTTTTACCTGAGAAGTTTACGTGTGAGCCGTGTGTTAAGTGACCACCGTGCGCTAGACTCATGCCTAAAACAGTATCAAGTGGGCTTAATAGTGCTTGGAAAACAGCGGCATTCGCTTGTGAACCGGCATGTGGTTGCACGTTTGCGTAATCTGTACCAAATAATTCATTTGCGCGGTCTATCGCTAACTGCTCAACCACATCAACGTGCTCACAGCCACCGTAGTAACGTTTGCCCGGGTAGCCTTCAGCATATTTGTTAGTAAGTTGAGAACCCTGCGCTTCGAGTACGCGTGGGCTACAGTAGTTTTCAGATGCAATTAACTCAATGTGCTCTTCTTGACGTGATGTTTCTTTGCTCATCGCGTCAAATAACTCTGGATCAAAGTCCGAAATATTCATGCTACGTTCTAACATTGGGGTCTCCTGGGCAACGTGTATGGGTATTTTTTACAGGCTTTATTGTACGCTTAAAACGACTCTTTGCCTACGCTCTTAAGTTGAGGATATTTAAACAGGGATTGAAACTATTTCACAGCATTTTGATGATGATATTTTTTTATAAACTAATAACAATTTTAAATGAATTTGATTTATTACATTTATTTAGCTTATGCGTTATGCCTAAAGCGACACATAAACAAACAAAAAAGCGGCCTAAGCCGCTTTTTCTAAACGTGTGATTTTAACCAAGCTTAGCAAATAGTTCGCTGCGTAAATCGTCGTAATCATTGTGCATATCAATGGCTAAACACGGTTTTGCAAGCGCATCTGCTAGCGGTTTTGGCATGGCTATTTCGGTATTTAGTACCTCTTCAACGCTTTCTTTAAATTTAGCTGGGTGTGCAGTCGCTAAAAAGATACCTGCTGCATCTGTTGCTTTATTTTCAACAAGCCCTTGGTAGGCAATCGCGGTATGAGGCTCTGCAATATAGCCAAGCTGTTGAATTTTTTTCATTACTGATTTTGTGTTTTGCTCATCCACGCTAACAGAATAAAAATTATCATAACTAAACCAGTCATTATCTAGCATAGTTTGTACTCGCGGCCAGTTATTAGGTTTACTGACATCCATAGCATTAGACAGTGACTCAATAGTGGCATTGGGCGTCCACTGTTTATCAAGCATATAACGTGGCACAGTATCATTTTGGTTTGTAGTCGCGCTTAGTTTACCTACAGGCATACCAATAACAGCACCAATCATAGCTGCACACACATTACCAAAATTACCACTGGGTACTGAAATATGCGCTGTAGCACGCTTTTCTTTTGGCAACTGTGCAATGGCCTCAAAGTAATAACAAACCTGTGCAACTAAGCGGCTAATATTGATTGAATTTGCTGAATTTAAACCAAGTTTTGCCTTTAACTCTTCATCTAAAAATGATTTCTTCACCAACTCTTGGCAATCATCAAAACTGCCTTCAATCGCGTAACAATGAATATTGTCACCGAGTGTAGTAAATAGCTTTTGCTGAGCGAGTGAAATTTTGCCCTTAGGGTATAAAATAACGACATCAATATTTGGCTTATTATAAAAAGCATGCGCAACAGCGGCGCCGGTATCACCCGACGTTGCTGTCAATATTGTCACTTTTTCGCCGTGGTTAAACTGCGCTAAACACTCCGCCATAAAGCGGCCACCAAAATCTTTAAACGCCAATGTCGGCCCATGGAAAAGCTCTAAGCAGTAGCTGTTTTCTGCAACTTTCACCAGCTTAACTGGGAAGTTAAATGCATTTTTTACCATTTGGGCAACCGTATCGCTTGGTAACTCATCACCAATCAGATGAGAGAGGATTTTGCCGCTACGAGTTACAAAGTCCATATCGAGTAACGCATCAATATCGCTAAGCGGCGCTAACGACTCTGGGAAAAACACCCCTTGATTACGCCCCAATCCAGTTTTAACGGCTTCAACAAACGACACCTTTTGTGAATTTTCTTTTAAGTTATGTAATTGCATGACTACTGCTCCTTTATGCTGTTAATTGACGCGTGCCGTCGTTATCTAATTTACAAATATGGCAGAAACCTTGCTCGTTGATGTAATTTTCCTCTAGCCACTGCGCGCATTGCTCTGCCGCTTCAAGCGTTTTACATACACTAAACAAGGTCGGCCCTGCGCCTGAAATACTTACCACTTCAGCACCGAGTTCTGGCAAACTAAGTTTGGCTTGATCAAAACCATTTATTAGTGGCGCACGATGTGGTTCAGCAATATTGTCTTGCATAATACAAAGCGCCTCATCAAAACGTGAAGTCAGTAATAAACTGCTAAAAGCCGATAATCGCTGCGCAAACTCAACCCCCGCATGCATACTTAGCTCTTTTGGTAAAACAGAGCGTGCCTTTGCGGTATTGAGCGAAAAGCCAGGAAATGCGGCAACGTAATACCAGTTTTCATCAACAGGTAACGCTATTGATTTATTTGGAATTAAGTCGCCCGTTAATTGTAAGCCACCAAGATAACAAGGAGTGATATTGTCATAATGACGTCCACCGCTTACCAAGCCCTCAAAATCGGCCATTAGCTCTATTAACTCAACTTGGCTTAAATTAGTTTGAGCAAACTTATCCAGCGCTGCAAATGCCGCAACAACAGAGCAAGCACTTGAGCCTAACCCAGACCCTATAGGCAGGTTTTTCTTCAACTCTAATTTTACGGCTGGCATATTCGGTGCTACATGTGTACGAAAATGCACTAAACATTGATACGCTAAGTTTTCATTCGCATCGCTTGGGAGTTTATGGGCGTATTTGCCACTACAAATAAACTCATCACGAGGCGCTTCACATATAGTAACCACATCCCCCAGCAAGCTGCCATCAATTGGGGCTAACGCCGCACCGAGGGAGTCAAAACCAACCGTAAAATTACCAATGGAGGCTGGCGCATAAACTTCAATCATAACCGCCCCCTAGCGTGATAGTGTTTTAAGAATATCGGCAAATACACCCGCAGCAGTTACTGCAGAGCCTGCGCCATAACCACGGATAACAAACGGACGTGGTTGGTAGTATTGGCTTAAAATAGCCAGCGCATTTTCACCATCACGAATTACACTTAATGCGTGTGATGAATCTACCGCTTCAATACCTACTTTACAGTGTCCATTTTTAATTGTGCCTACATAGCGAAGTACTTTACCTTCACTTGCTGCACTTTGAACACGGTCGTTAAAACCAGCATCTAAGCTAGGTAATTTCGCCATAAACTGCTCAACATTGTCACCTTGGGCAAAACCTGGCGGTAAAACCGACTCCACTTCAATATCGCTAAGCTCTAATTTCATACCGGCTTCACGTGCAATGATCAGTAATTTACGTGCTACGTCAGTTCCCGATAAGTCATCGCGCGGATCGGGCTCTGTAAAGCCGCTTTCTTTGGCTTTAATTGTTGCTTCAGAAAGTGATAAACCATCTTCTAGTGCACCAAACATGTATGAAAGCGAGCCTGATAAAATACCACTAAACTCAAGTAACTCATCACCTGCACCAAACAACGATTGCAAGTTATCGATTACAGGTAAACCTGCACCTACGTTAGTTTCGTATAAAAACTTACGATTATTTTTATGTGTTGCTGCAATTAAATCTTGGTAATACGTATATGAGCTCGTGGTGGCTTTTTTATTGGCAGCCACAACGTGGAAACCCGCATTTAAAAAATCGACGTATTGCGAAGCCAAGGCATCTGATGAAGTACAATCAACTAGCACAGGGTTAACCAAGTGGTTTTGCTTAACAAACTGTTCTACTAATTTTAAATCAAATGCTTGCTCTGATTGCGTTAGTTTTTGTTGCCAATCATCAAAAGCAATGCCTTCACCATCAAGGTGTAATTGACGAGAATTAGCCACACCGTATAGGTTTAATTTAATATTACGCTTTTCAAGCCATGCTTGTTGACGTTCAAGCTGATTTATTAGCTCTTGACCGACTAAGCCACATCCCAATAAAAACACATCGATTGAAGGCACATGAGTGAAAAAGTTTTCATGACAGATTTTAACCGCGTCATTACACAACTCACCATCAATAACCGCAGAAATAGCGCTTTCAGTTGAGTCTTGCGCTATGGCAACAATGTTTACTTGTGCTTGAGCAAGCGATGCAAAAAACTTAGCAGCTAAGCCTTTATGTGCGCGCATGTTATCGCCCACTAGCGTTACTATTGCTAAATTACGTTGCACATTTACCGGCTCAATTAAGCCAGCTTTTGACTCTAAGTCAAAGGCCACTTGCAACGCACTTAACGCTAGGTTTAAATCACTTTCATGAACACAAAAACTGATGCTAAATTCACATGATGATTGAGTGATCAGGACGATTGACACGTTATCATGCGCTAATGCATTAAATACTTTCGATGCCATACCCACTTTGCCCTTCATACCAGGACCTGAAACGGTCAACATAGCTAAGTTTTGTAGGCTTGAGAGTGCTTTTACTGGCTCATCAGATACCGTATCGTTACTAATTAATGAGCCTTGTGCATCTGGGTTATGAGTGTTTTTAATTTCGCATGGCACTCCAGCTTTTGCACACGGTAGGATAGTTTTAGGGTGCAACACTTTAGCGCCAAAATAAGAAAGCTCCATCGCCTCTTTGTAAGATAGGAAATCAACCTTAGTGGCTTTTTTGATATAACGCGGATCGGCGCTGTATACACCATCAACGTCAGTCCATATTTGGCACACTTGCGCCTCTAAACACGCTGCAGCAATCGCCGCTGAATAATCAGAGCCATTTCGACCAAGTGTTGTGAGCTCACCTTTATCGTTACTTGCAGTAAATCCAGGCATGATGTAAACCGTTGCTGGTGACTCTTTTAGTACCGCTTGAAAACGGGCTTTACTGGCGACTAAATCGGCCTCAGCGTCAATGTGTCCACCCGTTGAAACAATACAGTCTGTTGCTTGTAAATAATGCGCGTTATGATCGGCTAGTAAGCTTTGCATTAGCGATACGCTAACACGTTCACCAAAGCTAATAATAAAAGCCCTGATTTTGTCTGGGCAACACTTAATAAGTGCAACCCCATCAAGCTTATTTTTCAATTCGTTAAAGTCTGGCCAGTTTTGAACTGTTCCTTGTTTTTCCTCTACAGCTGCTTTTAAAGCATTGCAGCGGGTAACAAGTGCATCCCACAACGGGTTGAAATCCAGCCCCTGCTCTGCGGCACTAGCCAGCGCAACAAGCGAATCTGTCATACCGCCAGGCGCTGAAAGCACCAGTAACATTTCATCTTTTAATTGTGCCTTAGCTAGAGCAGCTACTTGCTCTAAACAGGCAAAGTCAGCGAGCGATGAGCCACCAAATTTTAAAACGCGCATTTTTATGTTTCCTCATTCCATAAAACGAAAAAAGGCCTGTGTTCTAAGTGAACACAGGCCTTTAAATTTGTTGCACCGACCTATGCCACTATCCAGTAAGAATGGTGGTTGTAATAATAATGGTCGTTACAAGACTAAATGTTTTCATAGCTTAAGACTGCCTTAACAAAGGCTATTCTGTCAACCCTAAATTAGAAGATAAAACAGTCTTTTTCATCATGAATTTTATTAATAAATGCCAAACTTATGCAAAACGTCGTTAAGTTGTGCTTTATTAATCGGTTTGTGAATAAAATCGATTGCGCCGAGTTGCGCTACGCGATCTCGCATTTTTTGTTGAATATCTGCAGAAATTACCAATACATAAGTTTCTATTTTATTTGCTTTGACCTGCTCAAGCACTGCAATCCCATCCACTTCAGGCATGGTTAAATCGAGGCATAAGAGATCAAAATGCTTATGGTGTAATAACGCCAAGGCTTCTTTACCATTGGTTGCCTGTTGAATATCAGCATCAATACACTCATTTAAACAGCGGATCACTTGTTTACGAGCAACAGTTGAGTCATCACAGACTAAAATAGAAAAACGCATCATAATGACAATTTAATTAAACTCATATAAAACACCTAAACCCACGCTAAAATTAATTTGCTTACTCAGGCAGCAAAAAGTCAAAAATATAACCAACATAAGTAGCGAGCAGGTTATTTACTGTATCTTTTACTAACGTTATCAATAAAGTGCATTAATGCACAATAAAAATTAGCAAAATAACTCTACCTAATTTGAAAACAAACTAGCGAAACACACTATGCTTTATTGTTAAGTTCATGAGGTAATCCTTATTTAAGATCGCAAAATAACAATATAATAAAATATATGTTTATTTTTAATGATTTATTAACTAATGTTTATAAGCGTACACTAATAGTTGAATAATTAAAGGAAATACAAGTCCCTCATGCCGCAAAAAAGTCTTTCAACAAAGTTACTCACACGAGTTTTATCGGTTTATTTTATACTGACTTTTGTGGTGACCTGCGGACAAATCTTCGCAGAGTATGTTAATACCAAAGATTACATACGCGATGAGCTCGGCACACTGCAAAAAACATTTGGTAGAAGTCTAACCCGAGCAATTTGGGAGTTAAATATAAAACAAACCACAACAACCGCAGAAGGATTACTTGATATACCTATGGTTGAAGGGGTTATTATTCGTGATGATAATGGCGCTATTATTTCTCAATTAGGCCGCGCGCTAAACATTCACAACCTATATAGTCAGCAACTTGTCCAAGAAGACGTGATTGTAGAAGACGCCAAAGCAGGTTTATTTGGTTATACATTTCCGCTTATTTTTGAATTTTCAGGTCGCGCCACCCAAGTAGGTGATGTGACTTTATTTTCTAGCCGCGACGTGATTTTTAGTCGTATTATGCTATCTATTTACTTTTTAATTGGCAACGCCATGATTAAAACCACCTTTTTAATCATCTTGTTTTTAATCGCATTTAGAAAGCTGCTAACGGAGCCACTCACACAACTTACTGAACAAATTGAATATCTTGAATTAGAAGAGCTCGATGGCCAGCGCGTTAAAATTGTCACTGACGAAAATAACGAACTAAAAGTAATGGAGCGCTCTTTTAACAATTTGATCTCTAAAGTTGTTGAGTATAAAAAAGAGTTAAAGCAAACCCAGAATGACCTAATCGAAAGTAATCAAAAACTAGATCAACAAAATTTGCAGCTTGAACAAGACGTAGCGCGTAAAACATCAAACCTGAGCCAAGCAATGATCGACCTACAGCAACAAAAATATGAACTCGAACGCCAAAAAGCAGTATTAACTGAAGAAGTTGACCTACGAAAGCAAACCGAGCAAGAGCTGCTAAGTAAACAAACCCAACTACAAAACTCACTCGATGAACTAAGCTTTGCGCAAGAGCAGCTTGTTGGCTCAGAAAAAATGGCGGTATTAGGCGGTTTAGTGGCGGGTATTACTCATGAAATTAATACCCCTATTGGTATCGGCGTAACCGCGACTTCATTTTTACATGAGCGTTTAACTGAAATAGAAACTGCGTTTAAAAACAAATCACTATCCTCTTCAGCACTGGAGAGCTTTATTAATGATGCAGCACAAAGTGCTCAACTACTCTCTCACAATTTAGAGCGCGCATCTGACTTAATCACGAGCTTTAAACAAATTGCAGTTGATCAAGCCAGTGAGGCGCTAAGAACCATTAACTTTAAGGATTACATTAACGAGGTTATACGTTCTTTACATCCGCAAATTAAAAAAACATCCCACAGTATTCGCCTGCATTGCCCGGATGATTTAATTATTAATTTACCTGCGGGGGTGATCAGCCAAATATTTACTAACTTAATTATGAATTCATTACTGCATGGCTTTGAAAATATAAACAGTGGCCAAATTACCATAGATGTAAATACCGATGAAAACGACTTAGTCATTAATTACCAAGATAATGGTATCGGGTTGAAACCGGCTCAACTTAAGCGTTTATTTGACCCATTCTTCACCACAAAGCGTGATGAAGGTGGCAGCGGCTTAGGTGCTCACATTATTTTTAACCTCGTAAAACAAACACTCAATGGCAAAATTGAAGTCAGTAGCGAACCTAACCAAGGGTTACATTACCGAATTTCGTTCCCTAAAAATATGTCATCCCCCCTGCCACTTTTTAAACTCGATTAGCCGTTTCTAGAAGCGGCTTTTATTGCTATGATTGCACAAATTTTTTAAATGGATCATTTCCCTATGTGGTTTAGTAACCTTATATGCTATCGCTTTAAACAAGACGTTTCATACACTCAAGAAGACTTTGACAAGGCATTAGAACAAGATCTATTTCGTCCATGTACTGGCCAAGAGTTGGCAACATTTGGCTGGACAAAAGCATTTGGTAAACATGGTGAAACTTTGTCTCACTTTTCACAAAAAAGCATTTTAGTCTGCGCCAAGCGTGAAGAGAAAGTGTTACCGGCATCTGTAATAAATGAGCTTGTTGCAGAGAAGGTTGATCAGATTGAAGCTGAAGAAAATCGACCAGTAAAGAAAAAAGAAAAAGATGAATTAAAAGAAAACATCTTGCACACGCTACTGCCACAAGCATTTAAAAAGTCGAGCCTACAGTTTGCGTTCATAGACCAGGAAAATGGTTGGGTTGTAGTTAATAGCGCAAGCTTTAATAAAGCTGAAGAGCTTCTGGCGTTATTACGTAAATCATTAGGTACGCTACCCGTTGTTCCTGCGTTTGCTAACTATGATTTAGATGTATTTTTAACTGACTGGCTTACAAACTTTAGTACACCTGAGGGCTTTGCGATTGGCTCAGATGCTGAGCTTGAAGAAGCGGATGACAGTGGAGCCCAAGTTAAGCTTAAAGGCCATGACTTAGCGTGTGACGAAGTAAAATCACACCTTGAAAGTGGTAAACGCGTGACTAAGCTTGCCTTGGATTGGCAAGAACGCGTTAAGTTTATGCTACAAAACGATGGTTCAATTAAACGTTTAAGCTATAGCGAAACACTTAAAGAAGAAAATGCCGATATTCCTAAAGAAGATATGGCGGTTAAACTAGACGCTGACTTTATTCTTGCATCTGAGGAAATTAAACAGCTTCTTGAAGAGCTTACTCAAGGCTTAGGTGATGCAGACGATTTAGCGTAAAAGCTTTATTAAATAGTATTACAAATAAAAAGCACGATACTAATCGTGCTTTTTATTGTTCAAAAATTTAGCTAAACATTTCTTTTACGTCTTCAACCATGTGCAAGTATTCCTCATTCTCTAACATTTCTAATGAAGGAAAAATGCCTTTATCAATATAAGTTTGTAGCGCCGCAGATTTATCTGATACTTGTAGGGTTCCCTCAAGGATTGCACCAATGCGAATGAAGTCGATATAACTCACTTCAGTAGAGCGATAGTTAACATCTGCCCAGTGCTGTGCAACTTCTGCAAACACGTCTGGGAATTCCCATGCTTTCATAATTGAGCCGCCAATTTTACCGCTTAAGCGTTGAATTGCGTGCGCTAAAAAACTCGGATTGGCAAACACTTCTGGGTGTCGCTCAGCCTCAGTTAAAATCGGTAACACCCCAATATTATAAACCAATGAAGCTAGTGTAATGGCATCACGGTTAAGCGAAGTGTGAGTATTTCTTTTTAAATAAAACTCCATCAATGAAATAGAATGCGAGGCCACATGCAGCGTTTTTTGCCACGCCTTGCCCATGTATCCCTTTATTAGCTCATTATTAGATACAAACAGCTGCTCCATTGCCATAGCTGTAGCTATATTTTTTATTTGTCTCAAGCCAATACGTGTCACTGCTTGATGTAAGTTAGACACCTTTACAGCACGGCCCATAATGGCACTATTTGCTACTTTAATCATTCGCGCAGACAGTGCAGGGTCATGTGCTATTGCATCTGACATTTGCATCAAATTTACATCTGGATTGTCAGCGGCTTGACGAACCTTAATAGCTACCTCTGGTAACGTAGGTAACACCAGTGTGTCGTTGTTAATTCTGTCAACCAAAATTGTGAGTAAGGCATTTTCTGTAGACATAAAATATCCCTTTGCTTAATGACCTACACTTTACAGCAAGTCTTATATTATTAATTATTTCAAAGCTTAGCAGTACTAAACATATACCCAAAGTAGAAAAAATTGTAGATAATTATTGATTATTTACTAGTGCCCCACTGATTTATGCGCACTAACGCCTAATACTTGCTATTTGCTAGTGTGTTTTGCTTTAATGCAAACATGCTAAGGCACATTAACACGCTTTCAGTACCTTAACTTACAGTATACAAGTTATAAAATAGACTTTTTAAAGGCAATATAATGATCTTAAATAAAATTAGCCAAGCAATACTGCTCTCTGGCGCTGTTTTTCTTAGTGCCTGCTCTGAGCAAGCACCATCTTCAAGTAATACGCCGCAAAGCTCAGCGCCAACGGCTTCTCAAACGCCTTCAGGGCCAGCGCTTGTTAATATTGACCGTCAACGCTTAGACATATACACAGACTTTAGTTTACAAAGTGACTTATCACACTTGTCTGACAATCAAAAAGCTATGGTAGCTAAACTTATTGATGCTTCAAAAATTATGGATGATTTATTCTGGAAGCAAGCATTTGGTAAAGATAAAAAAGACTTTTTAGCACAACTAGATGATGAAAAAGTACGTCAGTTTGCTGATATTAACTATGGCCCATGGGATCGCTTAAACGGCGATGAAGTATTCTTATCAGGCTATAAAGAAAAACCGCTTGGTGCAGGCTTTTACCCAGCCGACATCACCAAAGAAGAGCTTACTAACGCTGATGTAAAAGATAAAACAGGTCTTTACTCACTGATTAAACGCGATGAGCTTGGTAATTTATACAGCACACCTTATTCAGAAGAGTATGCAGTAGAGCTTGCTCAAGCTGCAGAGTTACTTAGAGAAGCCAGCAAACTAGCCGACGATCAAGAATTCGCCAACTACTTAAACTTACGAGCTGACGCAATACAAAGCGATGACTTCCAAGCCTCTGACTTCGCTTGGATGGATATGAAAAATAATCCAATTGATGTCGTTATTGGCCCAATTGAAAACTACGAAGACCAATTATTTGGTTACCGCGCAGCTTATGAATCGTATGTTCTTATTAAAGATTTAAAGTGGAGCGAGCGACTAGCGAAATTTGCAGCGTTTTTACCTGAGTTGCAAAAAGGCTTACCTGTCGATAGCAAATACAAGCAAGAAGTACCGGGCTCAGATGCCGACTTAAATGCCTATGATGTTGTTTATTATGCTGGGCACTCAAATGCTGGCAGTAAAACCATTGCAATTAACTTGCCCAATGATGAGCAAGTGCAATTAGAAAAAGGCACACGTCGTTT
The DNA here is from genome assembly GCF_055397545.1 of Pseudoalteromonas sp. 11L1. Next base: position 28,809 of record NZ_AP041141.1, read on the forward strand.
ACAGCTTAAAAACGCAATGCGTGCGAAGTTTGATAAAATTTTAGTGCCTATCTCAGAGCAGTTAATTGTGCCAGAGCAACGCAAACACATTACCTTTGATGCATTTTTTGCCAATACCATGTTCCATGAAGTGGCTCACGGTTTAGGGATTAAAAACACCTTAACGGGTAAAGGTACCGTTCGCCAATCACTTCAAGAACATGCTAGTGCTTTAGAAGAAGGTAAAGCCGATATTCTTGGTTTATACATGGTTGAACAGTTACTTAAAAAAGGTGAGATCACTGAAGGGACGTTAGAAGATTACTACACCACCTTTATGGCGGGTATTTTCCGCTCAGTGCGCTTCGGTGCCTCAAGTGCACATGGTAAAGCAAACATGATCCGCTTTAACTTTTTTGCTCAAGAAGGTGCTTTTTCTAAAAATGAAGACGGGCTTTATAGCATCAACATGGATAAAATGGGGGATGCTATGGCAAAGTTATCGCGCCTTATTTTAACTCTACAAGGTGACGGTGATTACGAAAAAGTAGATCAACTTATTGCCACTCATGGCGATATTAAAGCGGAACTTGCTAAAGATTTAGAAAAGTTAAGCAAAGCGAACATCCCTGTAGATGTGACCTTCAAACAAGGCAAAGATGTGCTTGGCCTTAATTAACAAAAGCTAATTAAATAAAAAAGCGTTACATTGTAACGCTTTTTTATTACTTATCAGTATGCTTATTTGTCATTCATCACTTTGCGTACAACCGGTTCAAGGCTTGCCATTCCCCACTGCTTACCGATTTCAATCGCATACTCTATATCTGTACCTTGCTGATGGGCTGAAATAGCCATTAACGCGCCAACACGGTTGCTACTTGCACAATGAACAACCACCGACTCACCTTTAAGTTGCTCTAAAAGATTGGCTAACTGCTTTGCATTATCAGTGTTTACGTCTTTTGCACCCGCAATCTCAATTACGTGGTAGCTCATTCCTAAAGAGTTGACTAACGCGCCTTCATCCCAGTCTTGCTCATCTGCTGCACGTAAATTAATAACATGCTTTACCTTGGCTTGCGATAATTGCTTAAACTGCTCTTTAGTCGGTTGCGCTGCTGAAAAAATCAGGTTGTTATGTGCTGCAAAGTTTTTAATGCTAACGTTATTTACTACATCCGTAGCTACCGGCTGCTCGCTCGCTATTACTGTTGAAACAGCAATGGCTGCTATAAATACACTAGTGCAGAGTTGTTTTATTAATTTCATACTATCTCCTCAAAGTAACCCATTCTGATTTTAAAAATGCGTTTTTAATTGCTCTATCTGCTCATTAGTATAAGGGACACTTGGAAACTTGCCCCATACCGGCGCAGGCCATGCAATATCTGTTTTAAAACGCGCTATATGATGAATATGTAATTGCGGAACCATATTGCCAAGCGCGGCCACATTTAACTTATCAGGATTAAACACCTCAATTAATAAATGACTGAGCTTAGCCGACTCTTGTAAATAAGTAATTTGTTGCTGCTCGGTTAAATCTATTATCTCTTTTAAACCCGCTATTCTAGGAACTAATATAAACCATGGGTATTGGCTGTCATTTAGTAGTAATACCTTACAAAGAGGCCAATCGGCCAGTTCAATACAATCTCTTGTCAGCTCTGGGGCTAAGGTAAATGATGTTTCGCGCATGTTAAATCCTTAGGTTATTTTACTTCACACTTTATAGCATTTAGTTGCAGTTGCACACGCTTGTGCTTTACCATCGGGGATAATTTTATGTAAGTAAAGGCAATCCTGTGTTAAAAAAACTAAAACACCTCTCACTGGCAATCCCCCTGATGGCGGGCGCATTAAGCGTTCAAGCAAAGCCGTTAACGCTTGAGCGTATATTTGATGATCCAAGCTTAGCTGGCAAATCTCCGGTACAACTTAAGTTTTCTCCCGATGGTAGCCGTGTTACCTACTTACAAGGTAAAGCAGATGACTATAACCGCTATGATTTATGGGAATATAATTTAAAAGATAACACCAATCGATTGCTCGTTGATTCAGCGCAATTATTTTCAGGCCCAGAAAATCTGTCAGATGAAGAAAAAGCACGCCGTGAACGCCAGCGTATTTTTGGAAAAGGTATTCTTGAATACAAATGGTCAAAAGATGGTAAAGCGTTATTATTTCCTCTTAATGGCGACCTTTATTACTTCGACTTAAAAACAAAAAATAGTAAAAAGCTGACTAACACTGAAGCATTTGAAACCGATGCGCGCTTTTCTCCAAAAGGTAATTTTGTGTCGTTTGTTCGTGAGCAAAACCTCTTCGCATTAGAACTGGCATCTGGTAAAGAAATTCAATTAAGTAAAGATGGCGGTGGCGTTATTAAAAACGGTATGGCCGAATTTGTGGCGCAAGAAGAAATGAGCCGCATGACCGGTTATTGGTGGGCAAATGATGAATCTAAAATCGCCTTTACTCGCGTTGATGAAAGCCCTGTTCAAGAAGCGATTCGTAACGAAATTTATGCTGATGAAGTAAAGCTATTTAATCAGCGCTACCCATTTACTGGCACTAACAATGTTGACATTCAACTTGGCGTTGTAAAGCTTAATGACCAAATGGTTGACTGGATTGACTTAGGTGAAAATAAAGATATTTATATCGCTCGTGCTAAATGGTTAAACGATAGCAACACCCTGTCTTACCAGTGGCAAAATCGTTCTCAGCACAATTTAGAATTACGCTTTTACAACAGTAAAACAAAACAGCAAACCGTCGCATTAACTGAAAAAAGCGATACTTGGATAAACCTACATTTTGATCTTGAGTTTTTAAAAGATAAAAAGCATTTTGTGTGGGCCTCGGAGCGAGATGGATTTAAGCACCTTTATTTGTACGGTAATAATGGCCAACTTATTCGTCAAATAACAGCTGGTGACTGGGTTGTTGATAGCTTAAAAGGCGTAGATGAAAAAAATGGTATAGTTTACTTTGCAGCGCGTAAAGATACTGCGCTTGAAAGCCACTTATACAGTGCGCCTTTATTTAAAAAAGGAGCAATTAAGCGTATAACTGAAAAAGGCCAATACCACAATGTTGTACTGGCAAAAGATAACAAAACCTTCATTGACACTAGTTCATCGGTGAATAAGCCAAATTCAGCAGCGCTGCGCAAAATCAATGGTGAGTTTATTACGTGGCTTGAAGAGAATAAACTAGACGACTCTCACCCACTAACTCCCTTTTTAACCGATTTAGCACAGCCTGAGTACGGTACTATTACCGCTGAAGACGGCCAAGTTATGCATTACCGTTTATTTAAACCTACAAACATGGCTAAGGGTAAAAAGCACCCGGTTATTGTTAACGTGTATGGCGGCCCTCATGCTCAGCGAGTAACTAATAGTTGGCGTAGTAAAAACTTATATTTTCAATATATGGCGCAACAAGGTTATGTTATTTTTCAACTAGATAACCGCGGCTCTTATAATCGTGGTAAAAAGTTTGAAGATGCAATATATAAAAATTTAGGTGTTGTTGAAGTAGCTGATCAGATTAAAGGCGTTGAGTTTTTACGTACACTTGATTACGTAGACCCTGCACGCATTGGTATTTATGGTCACAGCTACGGTGGTTATATGGCGCTAATGACCATGTTTAAAGCAGGCGATTACTTTAGTGCTGGTGTTTCAGGCGCACCTGTAACTGACTGGGCCTTATACGATACTCACTACACCGAGCGTTACTTGGGTCACCCTGATACAAATGCGCAAGGTTATACCGACAGTGCTGTTTTCCCATATGCTGAAGGCCTTAAAGGCCCATTAATGATTTACCATGGTATGGCCGATGACAACGTGTTGTTTACCCATGCAACAAAATTGTTTAAACAGCTGCAAGATAACAATCAACAGTTTGAAATGATGACTTACCCAGGCTCAAAACATAGTCTTCGCGGTAAACAAGTTCAAACTCATTTACATCAAACTATTACTAACTTCTTTAACCGTAATTTTAATACAAATTAACTAACGTTAGGTTAATTATTCGACTAAAGGCTGATACAAGTATCAGCCTTTTTTTATGCAAATAAGATATATTGAAACGTCAGCAAACAATAATTAAATCAATTTGAGCATAGGGTAACTAAAAATCTAAGCCTGAGCGCGCAACTTGTATTGTATTTAAATTAACCACTAACAACTAAATATAAAAATTCAATATTATGAAAATAAAGCTCTATTAGCCTATATTTTAACTATGCTTATTAAAGAGAAGTAATGCTCTTATACAGGAACATGTTTATGCTAAATCTCCGTCGTTTTACTATATTTCAACGTCTAGCCATTTTAGTAGGGATTGTAATATTTGGTTTAATTGTATTGAGTATTTCGAGCTTGAGTAATCAATACCAAGCGCTCAAAAACGAGCAATACCTTAAAACTAAAAATGTGGTAGAAACTGCATATAGTACTATTAAGCACTATGCAGCCCTTGAACAAAACCAAACTCTTACTCGCCAACAAGCACAGTCTCAAGCAATCGCATCAATCCGCTCATTGCGCTACGATGACACTAACTATTTTTGGATCAATAATTACCAGCCGGCGATGGTAATGCACCCAATAAAACCAGCTCTTGAGGGAAAAGATTTAACTAATAATAAAGACCCTGATGGCACCCCGTTATTTGTTGAGATGGTTAGCGTTGTAAAACAATCCGGCGAAGGTTATGTGCCTTATAAATGGCCAAAGCCCGGTAATGACAACCCCGTAGATAAAATTGCGTTTGTTAAAGGTTTTGATCAGTGGCAATGGATAATCGGCTCGGGAGTTTATCTTGATACCATAGACAGTGCCTTTTCGCAGCAGCGCACTATCATCATTATCAACGTTGTTATTATGATTATTGTGGTGGTGTTATTTAGCTACTTTATTGGCCGAAGCATTTTAACGCCGACTCGTTTAGCAGCGCAGATGATGAAAGATATCTCTCAAGGTGAGGGGGATTTAACTCGTACTCTCAACGAAAATGGTAATGATGAAATATCTCAACTTTCGAGATCATTTAATTTATTTGTCTCTAAAATTAGAGAGTCTTTAGTACTAGTTGCCAAAAGCGCAAACGATGTAAACGAGCATGCCCATGCTGTAGATGATTCTAGCAAAACCAGCCAGTCGTTTATTGAGCTTCAAAACGACAGTAGCACCCAAGTAGCCGCTGCAATGGAGGAAATGACTCATCAAATTCATGATGTTAGCCGTAATGCCGAAGCCGCTGAACAAGCCGCAAATGATACTGCCAGTAATGCATCAACGGGTAAAAATGTGGTATCTAAAACGATTATCGCCATTGAAACCCTCTCGAGTAATATAGAAACCGTAAGCAAAGTAACCGCTGATCTTGCTCAAGAGAGTAATAATATTGGTTCGGTGCTTGATGTAATAAGAAGTATTGCAGAGCAAACTAACCTGTTGGCACTCAATGCAGCCATTGAGGCTGCACGGGCAGGTGAACATGGTAGAGGCTTTGCCGTCGTAGCCGATGAAGTAAGAACCTTAGCAAGTCGAACGGGTAAAAGCACGGATGAAATTCAAGCCATGATAGCTAAACTGCAAGAAGGCGCTAAAGCCGCAGTTGAGGCGGTAAAATCTAGCCAAGAAATTTCTATTTCTACGGTTGAACAAGCCTCTTCAGCAAATACATCACTGGATGAAATAGACAGGTTAGTAGCGGTGATCACCGATATGAACGGCCAAATTGCAAGAGCAACAGAGCAGCAAACATCGGCCGCAGATGAAGTGAACTTAAGAATTAACGATCTATCGCAATCAACGGAGCAATCATTAGGTAATACGAAGGATTTAACCCTTGCCAGCGACAAACTCAAACAAAGCAGTGTTGAATTATCTAGCGTGGTATCGCGCTTTAAGCTGAGTTAACCTGAATTCCGGATAATAAATCTATCTCAAGCAGCTATTTTCAGCGCTAACTGCGTTGAATTTACTTGCAATAGGCTAGCTATTGACGCGTAATTTCGCCTTGTTTTCACTGAAAATCTCTAGCTAGAGAAAATTAAACATAAATATCATTTTGATTCAATACGTTAGTAAATCTCTTAACCAAAGTTCAGGTTAATTAATACCTTTCACCAATTAAAAAGCCCTGATCTTCAGGGCTTTTTAGACTTATTTATAGAGAATTATAAACAGTAGCGGGCAAATAAACTGCTTACTGAGGCCGCAGTTGGTTTACCATGTTGCCAATCACCACCTTCAACACCACTACCGGCAATATCCATATGCACATAAGGAAGTGGTAAAGTAGACTCATTACCATGCTTATCTAACCCGCCTACCACAGCTAAAAATGCCATAGGGAATTGATGACCGCGCGCTGTGACGGCAGAAGCCGCATTATTACTAGAAAGCACATCATCGGCTAAAGTACGTGGTTTTATAAAGTCATAATCTTCACGACGTGAACGTGATACTTCAGCACCGTCAGCCCATAAATCACCACAATCAGCTAATTGACGTGAAATATTAGCACTACGTGCTGGCCCATTTTCTACATAAGCACCATATGGTCCCATCGCACGTGCAGCATGCCCTGTTAAAGTAGCCACAGTAAACAGCGTTGGGTTTATTTCGTTTACAGCCAAATCTTTCATTTCACTAAGTAAATCACCCATCGCTAGACGCCCCTCGGCATCAGTGTTACCAATGCGCACTCGCACACCTTCACGGCTAGTAATGATTTCATCAGGAACAAAACAATCTGAACCAATTGAGTTACGTACCACCGCTAAAAAGGCAATCACTTTAACGCCTTTAGGCTGGTAATCAGCAACTGCTTTCATAAATCCAGCCACAGAAGCCGCACCGCCTTTATCTCGGCTCATACCTGCCATGTAGCCGCCTACTTTTAAATCCGCACCGCCTGTGTCATAAACTAAGCCTTTACCAACAAACATCAGTGTGCGCGTTACTTCACCCTCTGGTACATATTCAAGTTTAACAACGCGTGGATGATGACGCTCTACTGCATAAGATGCACGAGCAACAGTACTTAGCATCGGATAGTGTTTATCAATGGCAGCCAAGTCATCAATCACATCAACGCTCACTGCGCTATTATTAAATAGTTCGCTACAGTAATCAGCAAAGCGTGGTGGTGCCATACGTTCAGGCTCGGTACCACATAAATCACGTGCAGCATATTGTCCAGCTGCTAATGCATTGACTGCTTTAATCGTTTGCTCATTGGCATCAATTAAACCGATTTGAGTAATTGGCTCAATACCATGACCATGAAATTCACGTGCTTCAAGAGGCTGCCATAATGCTTGGCATGCGCCTAAATAGGCCACTTCTAGCGCGTATTGGTAACGGCTGTCGGTATTTAAAGCAGGTAAGTAAATAGCGGGGTTAACACTGCCTGACGCTTTAGCCTCGTTAATGGCTAATTTAGCCGCATCAAAATAGCGACGTACATCATCATAATCTCTATTTAAAGGGCCTGTAGGGGCTATCACAACACGTTTACCGGCAATTACTAGCAAGGTAACTTGATTACCTATGCGAGAGTCTACTTGAGCTTGATTTAAAATTGCATCGCGCAGAGGCGTATTTGGTATGTGAGAAAAGTCATCGCTGATAATAATTAGTGCATCGTGTGATGCACAATCTAGGCTTGCACTAACTGGCTGAGCCAGCACTGCTTTTGGATATGCCATAAAAAAGGATCCTGTTAGAAAACGTAGCCCCTATTATTATTTATTTAGCAATTTATAACCAGTAAACTGCGGTAATCTGCATACTTACTGGCAACCTAGAGTTACAGCTTTTACACGTCTAAAATACTCAGCTGTAAATTATGCTCTGGTTGGTTTTTAATGCCAACACCTATTCCTAATAAACGCACAGGTTGTTGTAATCCACGTTGATAGGCTTTGGCGAGTAACTCTTTAAAAATAGCCGTGTTTAATTGATGATTCGCTTGATCTGCTGAGGTCACAACAAAATTAGCAAATTTAACTTTAACACTTAACTTGTTAATTTTATTTTGCAGCTGTTGTTTGTTTAATCTAACCTCGAGCTCATCTAACAGTTGCGGTAATTGCTCCAAGCACTCATCAAGACTATTTTTGTTGTATTCATAAGTATGCTCCACGCTCAATGACTTACGAATCCGCTCAGTTGAAACCCGCCCTATATGCTCCCCCATACATTTTTGATATAACGACACGCCAAAATTTCCCACATGTTGCTGCATCCAATTAGCCCCTTTTTCGCGAACATCTTGGCCCGTGTACAACCCTTTTAAATTAAGCTTCTCCAAGGTTACCTTACCCACTCCTGGAATTTTACCTAGTGGTAATTGGGCTAAAAACGAGTCAACTTGCTCAGGCAATACTACAAATTGGCCATTGGGTTTATTTTCATCGCTAGCAATTTTGGCTATAAATTTAATTGGCGCAATCCCCGCAGAAGCGGTCAGCCCTGTGGTATTAAAAATATCGGTGCGGATTTGCTCTGCAATTAACGTTGCACTGCCTTTAAATGCAGTACTGTCGGTAACATCTAGGTACGCTTCATCAAGTGAAAGAGGCTCTACAAGATCTGTATAGCGGTTAAATATAGCGCGGATTTGAGTTGATACTTGTTTATAAACAGCCATTCTCCCCGGCACAATAACTAAATCGGGGCAAAGCTGTTTGGCATGATAGTTAGACATAGCAGAGCGCACACCATATTCTCTGGCAATATAATTAGCGGTAGAGAGCACTCCACGGCGACTGTTACCGCCAATTGCCAGCGGTACATTTGCAAGCTTGGGGTTGTCGCGCATCTCAACGGCTGCATAAAAGCAGTCCATGTCTATATGAATAAACTTTTTCATCACACAATAACAACTGTTTATCTATACAGTTATTATTGTGGAATCTCTACTAATTAGCAAGCTTGCTGTTATTTAAAAAGAGCGACTATTTTTCTTGGGCTTATTAAAGCAATACATCCAAAATAGTACTTCTAAAGAAAAGCCTAGTAAAATCAAAATAATCGCTCCTGCCTCATTACCCATAGCGTAACAAGTGAACGACGCTATAAAAACAGTGCATGCCAATAACCAATTAATTATATTCTGCATCGTTATCTCCTTGTGTGTTAATAGTTACTATAGTCATGAATTCAAGGAGGTACAATTTTAGCCCTAGAATTTTTGCCAACTATAATTCCCTTGAGCTCATCCGACCATGTTGCTAATCTAAATACTTTAAAACCAAGAGCTATAAATACATGGAAACGTTTAAACAACAACACCCTATTCATACCGACATTACTGTAGCGTGGGGCGATATGGATGCCCTACAGCATGTTAATAACTGTGTTTATCTTCGTTATTTTGAAATAGCCAGAATCGATTTTTTAAATAAATTAAATTTATTTGATACTATCAATGCTAAAGCCACTGGCCCTGTGATCAGTGAAAATAATATTCGCTACAAACGCCCTGTAACGTTTCCTGACATATTAAGCGTAGGTATTACTATCAGTGATATTAAATCTGACCGCTTTGTAATGAATTACAGTGTATTTAGCCATGCGCAAAATACGATAACCACCACTGGCATGTCAAAAGTGGTGATGTTTGACTTTAAAACAGGGCAAAAAGCCACGATCACAGAACCTTTGTTATCGGCTTTAAAAGCAAACTCAGAAAACAAATAATTAGGATTAGTAATGCAATATAGTCAATTAGGCAGTAGTGATATTAGTGTTTCTAGGGTCTGTTTAGGTAGTATGACTTGGGGAGTACAAAACAACCAGCATGATGCCGACCAACAGATAGCCTATGCTCTTGACCGTGGTGTTAACTTTATTGATACGGCAGAAATGTATGCAGTTCCTCCCTCCCCCGATACTTATGGTAAAACTGAGGACATTATAGGGAATTGGGTTGCACGTAATTCACAGAAACGAAAAGACATTGTTATTGCAACTAAAATTGCCGGTAATGGGCTTTCATGGATCCGTGATGGTGGTGATATTACTCGCCAAGCTGTTATTGATGCAGTTGATCAGTCTCTAAAACGCCTACAAACCGACTATATTGACTTATACCAATTACATTGGCCAAATCGCCGCACTCCTCATTTTGCAAGGCAATGGCCTGGCATGCTTAAATTTACTGATGTCGATGCAAAACAACACACCGCTGACATGCTTGATATTTTAGAGGGCTTAGATGTGTGTGTTAAAGCGGGTAAAATTAAACACTGTGGACTTTCTGACGACACCCCGTGGGGAATTAGCCAATTTTTAAATTTAGCCAAAGAGCACAACTTACCAAAAATGGTGTCTATTCAAAATGAGTTTAGTTTAGCGCATGCGAAAGATTGGCCTTATTTAATAGAGCAATGTGTGCATGAAGATATTGCTTATCTACCTTGGTCACCTCTGGCTGCTGGGCTATTAACGGGTAAGTACCTCAATGGAGCGCGCCCTGAAGGCTCTCGCTGGACATTTATGCAGCGTAACGGTATTTTTCGTGATACGCCACAATCACAAAAGGCGACCAAAGAGTATGTTGAACTTGCACATGAACACAACATTACACCAGCACAATTGGCGCTAGCGTGGTGTAATCAAGTGGATGGCGTTACCTCATCTATTATTGGTGCCACTACTATGACGCAGCTAAAAGAAGACATTGATGCGTTTGAGCTAACTCTCAATGATGATGCGTTATCAGCAATTGATAGCATATTTAGAAATAACCCAATGCCATACTAGGGGCGATTTAATCACCGAACAAGATCTGCAGCCTGACAGGTTAAAAGAACAGCAAGGAAAAAGTACAATTCGATAATATTGATTCTTTGCTGTTCTTTATGTTTATTTTTTAGCCGTTACCAGTATAATACGCAAAAAATTTTGTAGGCAGATCTATTTGTAATGCAATCACTTCGTTTTTTATGTCTTGGCATTTTGGTCACTTTTGCTACTTGCAGTCATAGTAAAACAGCAAAGCCAATAGAAGAAATTTTATGGCTACAAAGTAAGACCCCCCCGTTTCATTTAAGCAAAGAAACAAAACAGCTTGGCTTATGCGATGATTTAACACAACAGCTAATGCATAGCATAAAAGGGGTGAAACATACCCGCTTAGTTTTACCGCAAAAGCGGATTAATAAATATATAGATGAGGGCAGGAACGTTTGTTTTCCATGCGCTATTTACAAACGCAGTGCAAATAAACAGTTTTTATATTCATTACCTACAGCGATTTATCCCCCACATAACATTATAACTACCGCGGCAAAAGCACCTCAATTAACCTCTAAGCATGGTAATCCTATCAACTTAGTGGGTTTACTTGCTGATAAAAACTTCACTTACGGTCAAGCTGATGCGCGTCGTTTTTCTGTGCAGATAAACAATATTATTGAAAACTCATTAACTCACTCTAATGTTTCTATGAGTTGGAGTAGTGATAATGAAAGTGGTGTTGTAATGGAGCGCTTAAAACACGGCTCTTTAGATTACTCGCTTGATTACCCATTTATCACTAGCCACTTTAGCAAAGGCAATCAATCAAATATTGTAAACCTACCGATTGCCCAAAATAAAAATAAATTAGTTCCAATAGCCGTTGGTTGTGCGACTAATGCCCCAAATAATTTTGCATCTATGGCAATTAAAAAGATTAATCACGTACTAAAAAACAATATTTTAACCTCAGAGCAATACAAAAATAATCAACAATACTGGTTAAATGAACACTTTGAGGACTTTAATAAAGCCTATAATCAATATGTGCTTAACTTTGATTCACAGACCAATGATGCTCCAATAAACACTGCTGACCAGAGTCAGAATAAAGAGCAACTTTAAACTCTCGCCCGGCGCTTACCATCCCTACGCCAGCAGGCGTGCCGGTCATAATAATATCGCCCTCTTCTAAACCCATAAACTCATTTACCTCTGCCAGAATTTGCGCAGGTTGGTGCAACATTAGCTGGGTTTCTCCGTGCTGAATGACTTTACCATCAATATGTAATTCAAATATAAACGATGTCATTTCTGGCGTTAACTCAATAAAATCACTAAATAATGCTGAGCCATCGAATGCTTTAGCACGTTCCCACGGCAAGCCCTTTTCTTTTAAACTGCTTTGCAAAGCTCGCTTAGTCAAATCAAGTCCAATCCCTACGCCTGCAAGCTGCTTATTTTTTATCACAAAGCATAATTCAGTTTCATAATGCAACGTTTCACCGTTATGGGAAGAGAGTAAGGTATTAGTGATCGCGCTATTAGGCTTATTAAAAATTACCATTTGCTCAGGGTGTTCGTTGTTTAATTCAGCAATATGCGCACTGTAATTGCGCCCCACACAGACTATTTTTGAAGGCTGTATGCTCTGCGAAGCCAGCTTTATTTGATTCATTCTCTCACCTGTTAATTACATAACGCTTTTAATATTTTGGCATACTCTCAAATTATTAATGCAAAAGCGAATGCAGTTTTATTATGTTTATATGATAACTATTGAGCTGAATATAATCAATCACATAGAATGGAATAAAAGTAAGAAGGGACTAATTTGGTAGGTTTTTGTATACGCGGTTTTAAAGCAATAAGCAGATACATTTAGTACCTGCTTATTGATGTTTGTTAATAGGTTATTGACTACTTACAAGTAACACTACTTTGCTCGGCAGCATTTGCTGTAATAGCCAGCTTAGCAATAGATACATGCCAATCACCTTGCGTGCTTAACTGCCAAGGGGTGAACACTTGTGCTAAATCAACACCCTGCTCTGCAAAACAACTTAAGTTGATGTTTAATGTTTGCCATTGACCTGATTGCTCAAGGTTATCAGTAATATCAAACTTACCCTGACAACTCTCACCACAACCCATAGCAATCCACAGCGGGCTTGTTGCCCCTTTATCTACTTTAATTTGCATTTGCAGTTGGCCATTGTTTTCAACGTATGAACGTAAGTCAGATGGGAATGCCGCGGCTAAATTAACCTCAGCCAACGCTTGACTATTAAAACGAATGGCGCGTGCATCTTCTTGCACTTCTTTGTCAAATGTTTGGATGCTCACAGCACCTAATGACTCGCGGCTACTTGCCACCGTTTTTTGCTGCTCGCCACTTTTTAAAACCAACGACCATGGTGCTTTTATAGCACGCTCAAACAACACTAAGTCATCCAATTGTTCAGTCTGTTGAGTTTGCTCTACCAAGTCATCTTTAAGTACGTTGCTATCACCGTAGGTTAAGCCAAAACCATAAGGGAGTAATGGGCTATAAGCTTCGTCGTTGCGGTTTTCATTGTCGATTGGGTTATTCGGCCATGAAAACGATAACTTTCCTTTAAAGTCGTGGTTAATTGAACCGTCTGCATTTTTAAACAATACATCACTAATTGCATCACCTTCACTGCCTGGAAGCCAAATAGCAACAAACGCATCACTGGCATTTAGCTCAGCATTAACCCACATTGGGCGACCGCTAATAAATAATGATACAACAGGGATCCCCGCATCTTTAAACTTTCGCAGTAACGCTAAGTCGCTTTTATTACCGCGCTGATATTCTAGGTTATCAACATCACCATTACCCTCTGCATATGGTTGCTCACCAAACACCACAATGGCTACATCTGGGCGTGCTTTGTATTCCCCTTCAACACTCAGCGCTGCACTGCCACCAGCTTGCTCTACAGTATCTTTAATACCTGCGTAAATAGAGCTGCCGCCAGGGAAGTCAATGTTGGTATTGCCTGTTCCTTGCCACGTAACGCTCCAACCACCCGACTGCATGCCGATGTTATCAGCCCCTATGCCTGCGACTAATACGTTGGTCTTAGGCGATAATGGCAGTAACTGCTGCTTATTTTTAAGTAATACTAGAGATTCGCGTACAGCTTGTTTAGCCACTGCACGGTGATCGCTACTACCAATAATTTCAGTTTTTCCAGAAAGAGGACGCTTCGCGGGGCTTGGTTTATCAAATAACCCTGCACGCATTTTAACGCGTAGGATACGCGTTACCGCATCGTTAATTCTGCTTAGTGGGATTTCACCGCTATTAGTTTGGTTAACCAAGTTGCTAAATAGCGGTTTCCACTCATCAGGCGCCATGTACACGTCTAAGCCTGCATTAGCTGCTTGAGCACAGTTACTATTTGAACAGCCTTTAACTTGTCCATGGCCATTCCAATCGCCAACAACAAAGCCATCAAAACCCATTTTTTCTTTTAGTACATCGGTTAATAAGTATTTGTTACCGTGTATTTTATTACCATGCCAGCTGTTAAACGAAGCCATAACCGTTTGCGCACCTGCACTCAAACCACCTACATAACCTTGTGCATGAAGCGCAAATAACTCTTCTTCAGAGGCGATATTATTACCTTGATCGTCGCCATTGACAGTACCACCATCACCTAAAAAGTGCTTAACGGTGCTAACTACTCGCGTATCTGATAAAAAATCGCCATCAACAGCACCTTGCAACCCTTTAACGATAGAAGCGGAATACGCTTTCACTATTTCAGGATCCTCAGAGTATCCTTCGTAAGTACGGCCCCAGCGGTCATCACGAACCACCGCAACAGTAGGTGCAAATACCCAATCTATACCGGTAACCATTACTTCTCGCGCAGTAGCGGCGGCTATTTTTTCAATAAGTGCAGAGTTGTTTGCAGCACCTAAACCAATATTATGCGGAAATAAGGTCGCGCCAATAACATTGTTGTGTCCATGCACCGCATCAGTGCCCCACATTGTAGGGATTGTGCTGCCATCAAGGGAGTCATCAATCGATGCTTGATACATCTTTTCTGCTAAATCAACCCAATCTTCAGGGGTTGCATGCTTATTATTGTTTGGAAACGAACCACCGCCATTTAAGTAAGAACCAAAACCATACTTACGCATATCTTCAACCGTGATATTACGGATTTCAGGTTGGATCATTTGCGCTATTTTTTGCTCTAGCGTCATATTCTTTAGCATATCAGCGATTTTTTGCTCCATTTGAGCATCGCTTTTAATACCTGTTTCTATTGTTGGCCAAATTTCTTTTGGGCTTGTCGCATCACTAGCACTGTTAGAGGGTTGCGAACAACCGCTGCTGGTTATTGCTGCTAGCATCAGCGCAGTGATTGAAAAAGTGCGTTTAATAATCATAACATTCACCTAAAACTCAAAGAGGAGTTGACGTTGTTTTTTTTGCACCAAACAGCGCGAAATAAGTAATATATAAATAGCAACCAATGGGCAGAATAAGAGCTAATTGCACACCGATGTTATCAGCTAGCATACCTTGTAATAACGGAATAATGGCACCGCCAACAATCGCTAAACATAAAATACCCGAACCCTGCGAGGTGTATTTACCAAGCCCTTGCAGTGCTAAACTAAAAATAGTAGGAAACATAATAGAGTTACATAATCCAACTAATAAAATAGCCCACATAGCCAGTGACCCTTGACCCGTCATAGCAATTGACACAAGTAAGCCTGCTAAAATACCGTGACAAGCTAATACTTTGGCTGCGTTTAATTTTTGCATAATCGCGGCGCCAGCAAAGCGCCCTATCATTGCACCTGCAAAATAATAGCTAATGTAATGTGCTGCTTGTTGCTCTGGTAAGCCTGCAATATGATCAAGGGTTAAAAAGCCAACTAAAAAACTACCTATGGCCACTTCAGCCCCTACGTAAACAAAAATACCAATCGCGCCTAAAATAAGGTGACGATATTTCCATACACTGCCTAAATCAACAAACTCAGTGTCACCTTGGTTTTCTGCTTCACTGTCAATCGCTTTACCTAATTTAGGTAACTTTAAAAAAGCAAAAATAATCGCCAATGTTAATAAACTTGCACTGAGCATTAAATAAGGAAACTTAACTTGTTCTGCTGTAGCTTGACTAATTTCTGACAAAATTAACCAACTACCAAACAATGGCGCAACAGTTGTACCTAAAGAGTTAAAAGCTTGAGTCATAGTTAAGCGCGAAGACGCTGTTTTTGCAGGCCCTAATACGCTTACATAAGGGTTGGCAGAGACTTGTAAAATAGTGATCCCTGAAGCAAGTACAAACAAAGCAAGTAAAAATAGCTCGTAAAGATGTGCCTCTGCAGCGGGGTAAAATAGTGCACACCCTATCGCAGCAACAACCAAACCAACAACAATACCAAATTGGTAACCTATTTTACTGACCAACTTCCCTGCAGGAATTGACATAACAAAGTAGGCACCAAAAAAACAAAATTGTACCAACATTGCTTGGGTGTAATTAAGGGAGAACATTCCCTTTAAATACGGAATTAAAATATCGTTTAGGCAAGTAAGAAAACCCCACATAAAAAACAAGGTCGTAAGCGATGTTAACGCAAAGGTGTGTGTAGACCCTGGTTTTTGGCTGTTTTCTGCTGCCGGTAGTGGCTGTGTGATATGTGCCATAGTATAATCTCTAATTATTTTTTAATTATCAGATTGTTACCTCTATTTTATTGCGTTTAGTAAAACTTAAAATGCAGATAATAGTTGCAACACCAAATGTAAGCGCTTACATTTATAGCATATAGAGAAAATTTATCAATTTATTTACAAAAATATTGTAAGCGCTTACATTGTTGTATTATGCAATTTATATTGCTTAGCTAACTACTGTAAAGCTCATTATTATTTGCAAGCTTAAGGACGTATCTCATTGTGTTTAAAACAATCTCCTTACCAGGCACGTCAGCCCTCTTAAAGCCGCCGTTTATTTTTGGGGTTGCTACAGCCTCTTTTCAAATAGAGGGAAGTTACGATACCCGCCTCCCCTGTATTTGGGATACTTTTTGTAACAAACCAAACACCATTGCAGATAACAGTAACGGAAACCAAGCATGTAAACACATTGAATATTGGCAACAAGATGTACAAATGATTGCTGATTTAGCTGTAGACGCTTATCGTCTTTCGATTTCTTGGCCACGCGTTTTACACCAAGATGGCAGCTTGAATATTCAAGGAATGTCGTTTTATAAATCGCTATTACAAGCTTTAAAAGCGCGCAACATTAAAACTTATGTCACTTTATATCATTGGGATTTACCACAGCATTTAGAAGACAACGGTGGTTGGCTAAATCGCGATACCGCGTATCAATTTGCTCATTACACTCATATAGTAACTCAACAACTAGAGGGCTTAGTTGACTCTTATGCGACCTTAAATGAGCCTTTTTGTAGCGCCTACCTAGGCTATGAAATAGGGGTACATGCACCAGGCATAAAAAGTCAAAAAGCAGGACGCCAAGCAGCGCACCACTTACTGCTTGCCCATGGACTCGCAATGCAAGTGATACGTAATAATTGCCCCACGATAGAAGCCGGTATAGTACTTAACTTTAGCCCATCCTATCCGCTTACCACTGCTGATGAACGCGCTGCTAAATTAGCTGATGACTATCATAACCAATGGTATATACGGGCAGTACTAGAGGGCTGTTACCCTGAAGTGATTAATGAGCTTGCAAATGATGCAAAGCCCCAGATTAGTGATGGAGATATGGCAATTATTAGCCAAAAGATCGATTTTTTAGGGGTTAATTACTATACTCGTATTCATTACAAAAATACCCCAGATCATTGGTTTAGCGAAGTTTCTTTAGAGAATGTTGCCACCACAGATATGGGCTGGGAAATATACCCGCAGGGATTGTGCGAATTACTGCTTTCACTAAATGATCGTTACACTTTACCTAAGGTATATATAACAGAGAACGGCGCAGCGATGGCTGATATATTAATAAATGGTAAAGTAGATGACATACAACGTGTCAATTATTACCATAGCCATCTTAATGCCGTTCATAATGCAGTTGAGCAAGGCGTTAATGTACAAGGCTACTTTGCATGGAGTTTAATGGATAATTTTGAATGGGCCTATGGTTATGAAAAACGCTTTGGGCTAGTCTATGTTGACTACCAAACTCAACAACGTACCCTAAAACAAAGCGCAATTGCGTATCGTGATTTTCTTAAACAGCGCCAAAAATAATAACGAGTGGCTTTTATGCTGAGTAAAAAAGAAAAAATAGCTTACGGCCTAGGTGACACGGCCAGTAATATTATTTTTCAAACCGTAATGCTGTTTTTAACTTTTTTCTACACTGATATTTTTGGTATTTCGCCTGCTGTTGTGGGCACCCTTTTTTTAGTAGTTAGAGTTATTGATGCAGTAACTGATCCAATAATGGGCGCACTCACTGATGCCACTCATACTAAATACGGTAGCTACCGACCCTACCTACTTTGGCTTGCCATCCCTTTTGCCGTTATAAGCGTGATTACTTTTACTACCCCTGAGATGGATGACACCAACAAAATTATTTACGCCTTCGTTACCTACACCCTGCTAATGTTAGTTTACACCGCAATAAACATTCCTTATTCGGCACTTGGCGGAGTATTGAGTGGCAATCCCAACGAACGTGTCTCCATTCAATCATACCGGTTTGTATTTGGCATGCTCGGAGGTTTATTGGTTACAAGCTGCACTTTGCCTTTAGTAACATGGTTTGGTAATGGTAATAACGAAATGGGCTATCAACTCACCATGCTGGTTATGAGTTGCCTCGGTGTGATGTTGTTTCTAATTTGTTTTCGTTACACCAAAGAGCGAGTGAGCAATCCACCGCATAAATTATCTTTAAAAACACAACTTCATGTTTTATGGCAAAATCAGCCGTTTAAAATCTTGTGTATGGCGGCTCTGGTATTATTGACCAGTATGGTGTTGCGCACGACATTGGCTATTTACTATGTAAAATATGTTCTTGGCAAAGAAGATTTAATCACCGAATTTGTAACCTTAGGTATGATTGGTAATATTCTAGGCTGCGCCTGCGCACAACCTTTAAGTAAACGCCTTGATAAGAAAGTGGCTTATGTTTATCTACAATATATTTCCGCCATATTGAGCTGCCTTGCTTTTTTTATCCCTAATGAACACGTTTTACTAGCGTTTTTGGTGTATTTTTTATGGTGTTTTTTCACTCAAATGGCAACGCCTTTATTATGGGCAAAAATGGCTGATACTATTGATTACGGAGTCTGGCAGAATGGCCGTCGACTCACGGGTTTAGTTTACGCAAGCATCGTATTTTTTATCAAATTGGGGCTTGCATTAGGCGGAGCGATTGCCGGTTGGTTACTTGCTTATTATCAATATCAAGCCAATGTGGAATTAAGCGAGGCAACTAAAAATGGTATTTTAACCTCATTCACACTTTACCCCGCGATTGGTAGTGTACTTGTGGCATTAATAATGAGTAAATACAGCCTAGACAATAAAACCATTAAAAAAATCACTGCCGATATAACACAGAAAAGCAATTTGTAGCAAGGAATAGTATGGCCACCATTTATGAAGTGTCAAAGCTTGCAGGGGTGTCACTTGCCACTGTTTCAAGAGTAATGAACAACAATGCAAACGTAAGTGATGCAACCAGAAAAAAAGTCACCTTAGCCATGGAAGAGCTGGGCTACCGCCCTAACTCTATTGCGCAATCACTGGCTTCTAATTGCTCTAATAGCGCGGGCTTGTTAGTTTCAGAGCTTAAGGGGCCATTTTATGGGCCGATGATGAGCGGTATAGAGAACACCCTAAGAAACCAAGGTAAACACGTTATTATTACCGCAGGCCACAGTGACGCAGAGCGAGAGCAACAAGGCATCGAATTTTTAATTAGCCGCAATTGCGACGCACTTATTTTGCATGTTGAAGCTATTAGTGATGAATACTTAATAAAACTCAGTAAAGGCAAAACCCCGTTTGTTTTGCTAAACCGCTATATTGAAGAGCTCGCCGACCGCTGTATTATTCTTGATAATACTAAAGGTGGCTATTTAGCCACTAAATACATTATTGAATCGGGCCATAAAGACATTGCCTATATTAGCGGTCCACTATGGAAAAAAGATGCTCAGGAACGCTTAAATGGGCATAAACAAGCGCTTGCTGAATTCGCCATTAAATTTGATGAAAACAATTTATTTGAAGGTGACTTTGTAGAAGAAAGTGGCTACGAAGGCTTCGCTACACTGTATAAAAACAACCCCGCCTTTACCGCCTTGGTGTGTGCCAATGACGAAATGGCCACTGGTGCCATGGTGAGTGCCAGAGAGCATGGTATACAACTACCTTCGCAGCTTTCAATTATTGGCTACGATAACGTGTTTTTTACCCGTCACGTTTACCCTCCGTTGAGCACTATAAACTATCCTATCGATGAGATGGGTAAAGTGGCAGCGCAGTGGGTACTTAGTCATGTTTATCAAAAAAGCGTACACCCTATTCAAACGTTATTTGAGCCCGAGTTAGTTATACGCCAATCTGTGGTTAAACCTTTAACATCTAGGTAAGCTAATAGGCTGTTAAACAAGCTGATTGAGTAATGATAAATTTATTGGTTTTAACAATACCTGCTCTATTTCTAGTTGCCTGATATGCACAGCATCGGGCTCCATACCACTAATAATAACGCGCTTAATATTAGGGTAATGCTGTTTAATAAACCCAGCCAGCTCTAAACCGGTACCATCTGGCAAATGCATATCAAGTAATACTTTATCGTAATTACTATTATGCTCTAGTACTGCCTTACAGTCTTTAACACTTGCTGCTATATCGGTATCCACATCCAAGCTTTCTAGTAATAGCTGGGTAATTTGTGCGGCATCAGCATCATCTTCTACTAATAAAAAGCACTTCTTATCTCTACTCGGTTTAGGCATTGGCTGAATAGATGAAGTAGGCTGTTCTTTTTGCCCGAGCCTTAACTCTAAGCATTGATAAAGCAAGTGGGAATCTACAGGTTTGGCAATCATATCGTCAAACCCTAACGCATTGAGTTCGTTATGAATGCCTTTCATAGTTGCTGCAGTTAAGGCTATGATTGCGCCTTTAAATCCTAGCTTTCTAAGCTCAATAGCAGCTTCTTTTCCGCCCATTACCGGCATATGGATATCTAAAAATATAATATCGTAGGTAGTGTGCCCGTCTGCTAGCTGTTTTTTTACTTTTTCAAGCGCTTGCTTACCATTATCAGCATAATCTACTTCAGCGCCTGCTGAACCAATTAAGTGACCAACTAGCACGCGTAAATCGCGTAAATCATCAACCACCAACACTTTGCCGTTCACTTGGCAGGGGGCTACTTTTTGCTGCATATTGGGGGTTAAATCAAGTTTTAATAAATTGCGCTCTACCTGTCTGATATCACCAGGGTATAAGGAGATGGTAAACGTTGAGCCTTCACCGACATGAGAGTCTAATGAAATATCCCCCTGCATACGACTAAGTAGTTCAGAACAAATAGCTAAACCTAAGCCTGCACCACCTACTGAACGCGACTCTACATCAGCTATTTGCTCAAAAGGCTTAAAGATGAGACCTTGTTTTTCTGGAGCAATGCCTAAGCCTGAGTCTTTAATACTAAAAAATAGCATTTCACGCTCATTGACTACTTCAGTCCACGCGTTAGCCACAATCTCGCCTTGCTCAGTAAATTTAATCGCGTTATTGATCAGGTTAATGAGAATTTGTCGAACTCGAGTGGCATCTACACGAATAACTAATGGTAAAGGCTCCAGTGATTCAAACTTTAGTGATAAGCCCTTATCGAGTGCTGATACGCGCATTAAGGTAAATACATCGGCCATTAAGCTATCAAGGTTAACCTCCCCTAAACTCAGTTCGAGTTTATCGACAGCAATTTTAGATAAATCTAAAACGTCATTCAGTAAGCTTAATAAATGCTTACCATTACGATAAATCACACCGAGCTCGTTTTCAGCCTGCTTGTTAAAGTCACTGAGCATCAACAACTCTGTATAACCTAAAATAGAAGATAGCGGTGTTCGTAATTCGTGGCTTAAATGTGCTAAAAAGCGATCTTTTGAACGGTTTTCAGCCTCGGCTTTTAAGCGTTCCACTCGCTCATCTTCTACATCACGGCGCGCTAATGCGTAGCGAATAGAGCGAGCAAACCGGCTACCACTCATTTCGTTTTTGACTAAGTAATCAACCGCTCCGGCATCAAGCGCAGCTGAATCGAGGGCATCGTTTGATTGCCCTGTAAGCATAATAATAGGCCCACAAAAACCATTTTTAAGCGCTTGTTTTAAAACACTCAAGCCATCAGATGCCCCTAAGCGATAATCAAGCAAGCAAATATCATGTTGATTTTTACTCAACACTTCCACCGCCTGCTCAGGAGAGCTTATCCAGTCTATGTCAAACACATGGGAACTGAGCTGCTCTAAATAGTCACGAGTTAAAATATAATCATCTTCATCGTCTTCAACCAATAGCAGTTTCGTTGCCTTTGCTAACATAGCGTCTCCTGTTTTAATAATATGCTTAATCGTTAAACGTGCTTGGTAGCTCTACAAACTCAACCCAGTATTTACCCAGCGTTTTCATCAACTCAACTAACCCGTCAAACGTAACCGGCTTAGTTATGTAAGACGCAGCGCCTAGGTTATAACCCTTAACCATGTCTTCTTCTTGCTTAGAGGTAGTTAAAATTACCACAGGGATGCCTTTTAGGTTTGGATTTGCCTTAATAGCTTCAAGCGCTTCACGACCATCCATTCTCGGCATGTTTAAATCAAGTAAAATTAAGCCTGGTCTTGGCGAGATGCTTTTATCTACAAACTTGCCTTTGCGCTCTAAATACTCCAAGAGTTCAACACCGTCTTCAACAAAATGTAATTCATTTAAAACGCGGCTTTCAGCAAGCGCATCTTGGGTTAATAAACGATCATCTTCATCATCGTCTGCCATCAAAATGGTAATCGGTTTTACGTTTGTTAATGGCATATTATGCCTCTCCTTGTAGTGTGAATAACTCTGCATTCACAGGTAATTTAATGATGAAAGTTGCCCCTTCACCTAGGGAGCTTATCGCAGCAATAGAGCCGCCATGTCGCTCTACGATTCGACGACATACAGATAAACCAATACCCGTTCCTTTATATTCTGAACGGCCATGCAAACGTTGAAATGGTACAAATATTTTATCCGCGTACTCATCAGAGAAGCCGATCCCATTATCTTTTACGGTAATAACATGCCAACATATTTCACTGTTATGATCTTCACTAAACTCACACACTCGTTCAAAGTCAACATTAACAACCGGGTCCACGTTAGGCGCTCTGAACTTCACTGCATTGGAAATTAAGTTTAAAAACAGCTGATGCATTTGACTTGGATCAGCCTGAATAATGGGCATCTCAACCGTAACAACCTGTGCATTACACTCATTAATCGCTATTTCTAAATCACCTTTTATATCATTCAGAATGCTGTTTAAATCGGTATCGGTAAAATCTTTACCTCGGGTCGTTACTCGAGAGAATTCTAATAAATCATTAATTAAATTAGACATCCTTTGTGCGGCATTTTTCATGCGGGCAATATAATCAGCGCCTTTTTCGCCCAACTCGTCTTTAAACATGCTTTCAAGCCGATCACTAAATGCTTGGATTTTTCTTAACGGCTCTTGCAAGTCATGACTGGCAACAAAAGCAAACTCTTCTAACTCTCGGTTACTACGACTCAATTCATCAGAATACAAGGTAAGCTCTTGAGTACGTTCACTCACTTTACTGGCTAAAGTTTCATTTTGCATTTCAAGCTCGGCACGATACTCAGCCGCATTTTTCAAGTTCAACCTCGCCAATAAAAACATACCCAAAATCAATAATGTACTTGTAACTGCAGTAATACCAAAAGTGATTTTAGCTTCTTTCTTAATTTGTTCTAATTTCGAAAAATGACTAACTTTAAACAACAATTCACGCTCTTGAATATCATTAACCAACGCCCGAATCTCTCTGTAAAGATCACGCCCTTCATGTGTATTCAGCCTCAAAAGTGCGCGCTTTTCTTTATCATTTAATGCTAATTTAACCGTTTTTTTCAGCTCATCTATTTTAGCTTCAACCAGTAATAATAACTCAGCAATACGCTGTGCCTGCCCATCAATTTCAGAATGTAAGGCGCTCACATGGTTAGTTTGAGACTCTATTTGTGCGACGGCATCGTAGTAAGGCACTAAATAATCATCCGTTTGAGTTAATAAATACCCACGCTGCCCCGACTCAGCTTGCACTACTGAAAGGTGCAATTGCTCTATCGCCGTACTTAGCATATTAGTGTTATCTAAACTTTGTTGAGTACGCGTTAGGCCTTGTATGGTATTAATGGCTAAAAAAGCATTACCAACAATAATACACAGCACTATAGATATAAATAACGCCCATACTACATTTGCCTTGCCTTGCTGTTTGCGTTTAATCATTTATCGTCCTGAATTAATTAGGGTTACTTCGACTCTGAAATAAGCTGCAAACTGTCACTGCACGCTTGGCAATTAGCAATTATTTTATCCAGTGCGGCGAGTGCTTTATCTTTTGGCATATCGTTTTCAAGTACTAACTTAATTAGTTCAGCATTCATCGAAATACGATTTAGTGGCGCACGTGCGTCGTGTACCAGCTCATTCAAAGGTTTTGTTTTTTCTGACGATGCCATCAAAATCCTCGTTTTGTTGTTATTAAATTTGCATGCTGGTTATTTATACTCTCCAATACCACCATAAGCATTTAAACGGTTATATAAGGTTTTAGTACTAATACCCAGCATTTGTGCTGCTAAAGTTTTATTACCTTGTACCTTATCGAGCGTGGCATGAATAAGTTCTTTTTCAACTTCTTCAATTGTTTGCCCTGCTGATACCTGTTTGTCCTCAGGTTGAGTATTAACCCTTGAAAAAGGTGACTCTAAGTTGTCAGGTAATGTAATTGTGCTAGTTTGCGGGTCGCTCATAATAAAAGCGCGATGAATAGCATGGCGAAGTTCACGTACATTACCTGGCCAGTCGTATGTTTGTAGCTCTTTAAGCTGTTCATTAGTCCACGCAAACGCTGTACCATTTTCATCGTTCAACTGCCCTAAAAATGCTTTTGCGAGTAATGGAATATCTTCTTTTCGCTCTCGAAGTGTCGGTATATCAATTGGAAAAACAGCGAGTCTAAAGTAAATATCTTCACGTAAAATATTATTCTGCGCTAAATCGGTAAGGGAGCGGTTAGTCGCTGAAATAACACGGCAATTTACTGGTAACTCACGATTACCACCAACCCGTGTTACTTTTTTAGTTTCAAGTACACGCAATAAATTAGGCTGCATATCAATCGGCATTTCAGTGACTTCATCAAGAAATAACGTTCCGCCATCGGCTTGTTCAAACACGCCTTCTTTACGGGCAATAGCACCGGTAAATGCACCTTTTTCGTGACCAAATAATTCACTACCAATAAGTTCTTTTGAAAGTGCCCCGCAATTGCTCGCCACCAGTGGACCTTCGCATTTACTGGCATTATGAATAGCTTGCGCTACCACCTCTTTACCTGCTCCGCTTTCACCCATAAGCATAACGTTAGCATTAGTTTTAGCTACGCGCTCTATCATGGTATAAAGCTGTTGCATGGGAGCAGACTCGCCAATAAGCGTGTCAAAATGATGTGTAATGGCGGCACTTTTCGCTTTTTTAACAGTTTTTTTCGGGCCGTTTAATACTAATTCTAAATCTTCACGTTGCAGCGGCTTTAATAAATGCGACACATTAGGCTCACACATCTCAGCTAAAATACCTTTAACCGAAGGGTGACCAGAAATAAGGGTGACTTTAGGCGATTGACCAATCATTTTTAAATGATCTAATAAATGCAAGCCACTGCCATCAGGTAACATAAAATCGAGCAGCACGTGATCGAAAGTATTATTTTCAAACCACTGATGTGCTTCCTTTAAACTGGTTGCTGTATTAATGTTGTGGCCAAGAAACTCAACAATATGGCAAATAACATCGCTGAATTCGACGTCGTCATCGACTAAAAGTATATTTAACATGAATAATCCCTGTGCTTTTTCACCATTCTACTTATCCTTTAATGTAAATGAAAGATATACATAATTAAGGTACACAATGCGGCTGTTTTATTTTTAATTCACTAGTTTAATCATAAGTAGCTGTATAGGCGCTGAAATAGCACTATTTTATGCGGCTTATTAAATCTCTATTAAAGCAATTAATATAACCAACTGATATAATTTATTTTTATTACAGGAGTTGTTATGCGCTTATTAAAAACCTACATTCATCCCTCAATCAATATTGAGCAAGGTCGTCAATTTTCTCGCCCAACCGCTCGCGCTATTGCATTTAAGCAAAAACACATTTTACTTATGTATACTCAGCGCTACGACGACTTTAGCTTACCTGGCGGTGGGATTGACTCACATGAAAGCATAGAGCAGGGATTGATCAGAGAACTAAGTGAAGAAACTGGCGCACAAAATATAAAAGTATGTAGCGAGTTTGGGCTTTACGAAGAGTACCGCCCTTGGTACAAAGATGACTTTGATATTATTCATATAGAATCATACTGCTACCTTTGCCAAATTGATGAGCAACTAGGCCAAGCACAGCTTGAACACTACGAACAACAAAATGGCATGCAGGCTAAATGGGTTGATATTTTCCAGGCGATAGCCCATAACGAACGTACACTTGCAAACAGTGACAAGCAAGGGCTATCAATTATTCGCGAAACCTATCTGCTAAAAGCCATTGCAGCACAGTTTTTTTCCTAAGTGTTTAGGGTTGCGTTTGCGGTTCGCTCAGCGATTTTTTACCCACATAAAAGCGGTATAGTCCTAATAAGTTACTACTTAAAAATAGGCTTTCCATGATTATTGCCACTGGCGAGCCGGCAAAAATATTATGTGTTATCCAAAAAGAGGTTCCCACCACCATACATAACCTTAAGTGCAAATCTCGATTTTGAAATGAAGCGATAGTTTGTATTAATGTCGCCACCAATGCAAAGACACTAAACCAATCTTGCCAAGTAAAATAAACTGCCAAGCAGCTTAAAGCCATAAACCCAAACATAGCCCAAGTATGCTTAAAGTAAATACAATAAAAATAACGTACCGCGGCAATAAACATTAAGCAGCCAGCACTGTGATAGCCCAATATAAAAAAGTGAGCAGAGGTTAATAATACTGAGGTAAATAAACAGCTTAAAATAATTCGTCGGGACTTAAACTGAAATGAAGCTAAGTCGAGTAAAGTAGCAACTGCAACCAACGATTGGGCAATTAAAAACATAGCACTCCAAGGCATTAAGGCTTAAAAATGGGGAGTGTATAGTACTTTATGAAAACAGCACTTAACTTAAGTTAAGTCGCTTACGAATTCGTGATAACGAAATAGCCGAAATACCTATATACATTGCCACTTGGCTTAAGCTTAGCAGCGCCAACCAGTGAGGTTTATGTTTGAGTAAATAGCAGTAACGCTGCTCGGGACTATTGAGTAATAAAAATGCCTCTTTGGCTTCTTTAAAAATAAGTTGCTGTGCAATAAGCTGCTGCTTAATCAGTTGATACTTTACTTGCTCAAATAGTGTTAGTGGTACTTTAATTACATTGGCTTCGTTAATCACTTTTAATTGATAAAACGCAGGTGTTGAGGTCATCCAATTGGCAAACAGCAAAGCAAATTCATTTTTAAAATAAAACTCTTTACACTTTTGCACGCCGCCAATGTCGTCATGAATAGCGCCTAGAACCCCGTCCACAACTAAATACCCATAACTTTGCAGATCGCCTTGTTGCACTAATACGGTATTGGGCGCTATTAGTTGCTGAGGATACTTACCAGCCAATTGCACTTTAAACTTGTTTACTAGTGCTTCATAGCTGTCGCCAAGCGATAAAAGTGGATTATCAGACATTAAAAATTACCATTTTTTCATTAAAGCATGTGTAATATCAGCCGCTGATACACCCACCCTGGGAATATATTTTTGGCCACACCATAAAGGTGAAAAATCACTTTTAGCACTTTTTTCAGCTAGAGTTCTTAAGGCTGTTATTGCACTGCTGGCATGTGGAAACGCAGGAACGCCCTTTGGTATAGCACCTAGCTCTTGCATTACTCGATTTTTAATACCCCGAGCAGCTCTACCAGAAAACAATGTGGTCAGTGTGGTCTCATCTTGTTGTTGATCTAAAATAGCCTGTTGATGCAAAGCTGATGTTGTTGCCTCCTTACATAGTAAATAAGCGCTCCCTACTTGTACAGCACTCGCTCCTAACGCTTTAAACCGCTGTACATCATCGGCTGAAGCAATGCCACCAGCAGCAATAATAGGCAGTGATATATGCTCAACACAACGTTTAATTAACTGCTCAGTAGTTTGTTGTAAGCTTAAATCCATTGATAAAAAGTGCCCTCGATGGCCACCAGCTTCTATACCCTGAGCAATAATCCCATCAGCGCCATTTTCACTAAGCCAAATAGCTTCATCTAAAGTGGTAGCCGTTGAAATTACTTTAGTGCCCCAGCTTTTTATTTGCGCCACAATAGCTTGCTTAGGTAAACCAAAATGAAAACTAACTACTGCTGGCCTATAAGGGGCAATAATATCAACAACCGATTGATTTATAGGTTGACGGGAAGCCCCTGCAGTTAAACTTTGCGGGTCAATTTCATACTCTGCAAAATAAGGTGCCAGCATATTATGCCATAGCTGCTTTTGTTCGTTCGTGTAATCAGCAACCCTATGACAAAAAAAGTTAAGATTAAACGGCTTCGTTGTTTTGTGGCTAAGTATTTCTAGCTGCTCAACTAATTGTGCTGGGGATAACATAGCGCAAGGCAAAGAGCCTAACCCTCCAGCCTCACTTACAGCAAGAGCAAGCTGCTCGTTTTGAACACCCGCCATAGGTGCCTGAATTATCGGTAAAGCGGTATTAAACAATGATGGCTTCATTTGAACTCTCCCTGTAACTTTTTCAACAACTTGCAGTATTTACAGAACCATAGCAAAAACAGCAAGCAAACAACATCTAGATTTTAGTCATAAGTAATGTAAAAACTATTACTAACAGATAGTTATGATTTTTTTAATATCGAGAAACTAACTGGCTTTGGTTTTGCACCTACCCTATTACATAATTTGTTAGGAGGTAAAATGAGTAACACAGTTGATACGATCAATCCCACAACAGAGCAAGTCATTAATAGCTATACACTGCTTTCTCAAGCTCAAGCAGAGCAAGTGATCGAAAAATCTCATGAAACATACTTAACATGGCGATTAACCTCGTTTACCGAGCGCGCACAACATCTAAATAAATTAGCCTCTTTATTTGAAAGTCAAAAAGAAGCCTTAGCAAAACTAATGACCGAAGAAATGGGTAAAGTCTATGAGCAAGGCTTCCAAGAAGTTCAGCTTTGTGCTGACATTTGTCGTTATACCGCTGAACATGGCGCCGATATGCTTAGCGACGAGGAGCGCGACATGCAAGGAGGTCGTGCAATCATAAGTTATCGCCCTACCGGTGTGCTGCTGGGTATTCAGCCATGGAACTTCCCACTTTATCAAGTTATTAGATACAGTGCCGCAAACATTATGGCGGGTAATACCACCGTATTAAAACATGCCGGTAATGTATTTGGTATGGCTGAAAAAATTGAAACATTATTTCTACAAGCAGGCTTCCCTGAACACTGCTTTAGCAACTTACTGGTTGATGGTAAAACTGCCAGCGCCCTTATTTCACACTCGGCTATAAGCGGCGTGACCTTCACTGGAAGCGATGGCACAGGTAAAAAAGTAGCAGAGCAAGCTGCCAAGCATGTTAAAAAAACCGTACTAGAACTGGGTAGTAACGACGCTTTTGTTGTACTTGATGACGCTGATTTAGCCCTTGCAGTTAAAGCATGTTTACAAGGACGCATTATCAACAACGGCCAAACCTGTGTTGCAGCAAAGCGCTTTGTGGTGGTTGATTCACTCTACAATGACTTTAAAGAAGCACTAAGCCAGCAGTTTAAGGCGATAAAAATGGGCGACCCAATGGATGAAGATACTGAACTAGGTCCTATGGCACGCGAAGATTTACGCGACAAAATTCATCAGCAAGTGCAAGACTCTGTCAATGCGGGTGCAAAAGTAATTGTAGGCGGCGAAATACCGCAACAAACAGGTTATTACTACCCCCCAACCGTGCTGGAAAACCTTAAACCAGGTATGCCTGCGTATGACGATGAGCTATTTGGCCCTGTCGCATCTTTAATTAAAGCCAAAGATAACGACGACGCTATGCGTATCGCTAATGATTCGCGCTATGGACTAGGCGGCGGTATATTTTCAAAAGATGAGAAAAAAGCCATTGAACTGGCCAAAAAGTATTTTGACACCGGCATGATCAATATTAATGGTTATGGTTTGGCACAACCAAACCTGCCATTTGGTGGTGTTAAAGACAGCGGTTATGGCCGAGAGCACGGCGGCTTTGGGATTCGCGAATTTGTGAATGTTAAAAGCATCATGATTCACAGCTAGTATCAGGTATCAGGTATCAGGTATCAGGTATCAGGTATCAGGTATCAGGTATCAGGTATCAGGTATCAGGTATCAGGTATCAGGTATCAGGTATCAGGTATCAGGTATCAGGTATCAGGTTAGTAAAAGTAAACACCGCGCTTGTTGCAAGCGCGGTGTTTTATTGTCTGATGAATTTAAAAACCTGAGTTAGGCTGTTTTAAAAACTCAAGTTCTTCTTTTGTAGACTCCCGCCCCAGTATCTTATTACGATGCGGATAACGATTAAATCTATCGATAATCGCCTTATGCTGATACTCAAAATCTAAGTTATTTTGAATACCTAACGCCTTAAATAGCTGGACTGCTTCCTTATGAATTAGCTTTGATTCGCTGTGCATAAAAGGCATATACAAAAATACGCGTTGTTCATCCGTCAATTTCTTATCAAACCCTTTAGCAATAGCAGTTTGTGCTAACGCTAGAGCTAATGTATCACAGGCAAATGCTGCGGGTTTTTCACGGTAAATATTACGTGAAAACTGATCAAGCACAATAATTTCCGCAAGACTACCTGTCGCGCTTTCACGCCAATCAAATAACTCATTTACACTTGCTTGATGATGCAATTTACCAAAGCGAGTTTTAATTTGTGCATCAAGCCTATCGTCTTTTTGCCACCACTGTTTAGGCTCAAGCTCGGTAAACCAAAAGTCGATAATTTTATTAAACATAATGAATCTCTTTGTTAATTAACGCTAAACTAAATAATTTGCTACGAAAACTTCGCAAACTTAAAAGCACTATCGTAATGTATTAACTTTCTCTTTAGCCTAAAACCTTTAACCTAATACATTTACTATACCTAGCCCTTTTCAAACATAGGTACTTTGCGTTTATCTGCTTTGCTCATTGCCAGCTCTTGTATATCTTGCTGCTTTTGCTCACTTGGTTTTGTTTCTAGGGATTGCTGATTAGCATCTTCAAATACCAGTTCGGTTAGTAAGGCAAAATGATCGGAGCCATATTTAGCAAGGCGCTTTATCCGTTTTACACTAAAGCCTTTTGAATGAAACAAATGATCAAGCGGCCAACGCATAAAAAAGTAATTAGCATGAAAAGTATTAAAAAAACCACGGCCTTTACGGGGGTCTAAAAATCCACTAATTTGCATAAATAAACGAGTACTGCGTGACCAAGCAACATCATTTAAATCGCCAGCGACTATCGTAGGCCGAGTTGAATCTTTAAGAGCTTTAGCCACCATTATTAATTCGCTATCGCGCGGGCGTGATGAATCTTCTTCGGTTGGGCTTGGTGGCGCGGGATGAATAAAATGCCCCTGCATTTTTAACCCTTGGTGGTTTTCAAATAAAATATGAATAGAAGGAATGTCATCTTCTATAAGTGCACAAATTTGTGCATCGAGTATGTTAAATTTACTAAATACATGCATGCCGTAGCGGTTATCTTTTGGGCACTGTACTTGATAAGGGTAGTTTTTTTTAAGCACGGACAATTTATCTTGCCACCAACTATCGCTTTCTAAGGTGATAAGTAAATCGGGCTGATATTTATCGACTAAGTTAATTAACTGCTCACTATGTCGATTCGACATCAGTACATTAGCGGATAAAATTCTGATGCTATGATCACTACTTTTTGGCGCTGTTAATACTTCTTTTTTAGCAAACCAAGTGTAGGGATAAATCCACTTAGCTTGAAGCACACAAATAATTAAAGCAACAGCCGCTATTAATGAGTATGCAATAAAGTCACTTTGCCACATACCTATTAGTGCAACGATAATTACAGCGCTTGCTAGGTAACACACCTGCAAGCGCACAAAGTCGCAACTACGTATCAAGTAATGCTGACTGTATGACAGGGGTAATAACGTTATTAATAACAACAAGCCAGTAACTATGACCAATACAGTGAGCATTTATAAATCCTAATAGCGCTGTAAAATAGAGAGTATTTCACGAGTATCGTGCACTAAGTGAATAATAGTGCGATCAACTTCAACTCGCACTGTGTCTCTTTCTCGGTCTATTACTCTAGCACGCTTATAAATGTCATGCCCAAGGATATCACCTTGATGATAAGATCTGTGCCACCCTGGTGGAGTCCACCCTTGACGAATTAACTGCTTGGCTTGTTTCTTAGAAAGCCATTTTTTATTATTGTATTGGTTATATTTTTGCTTTTTCCAGTGATGCTTGTTTGCGTGTTTATTCGCATGCTTGCCTGCATGTTTGTCTTTGTGTAGTACAGCAAATGCGTTTGTTGCCGTTAGCGCAAAAACCATTACTAAAATACTGATTAGTGATTTCATGGCGATTCTCCAGTGTGATCATTACTGAAGAGTATTAACGGCTAAGCCTGAACATTACATGAAATGAGAAAAATTAACGTTGCTTGTACTGTGTTTTACAATGACTGCGCATAATCGCGGGGTCGCGTAACTTTAGGTGTTTAGTTTTACGCCCAGCATGGCGCTTACGCCATACTTTAAATGACCCGCTAGAGATATGCTCCCGCATAAAATTAACTAATTGAGAGTAATTTAGCCCATACAGATTTTCAATGGCTTCAAATGGCGTTCTGTCTTCCCATGCCATTTCTATAATGCGTGATTGCTGTTCTTGGTTAAACATATTAATTCCAAATTTGGTTGATACGCAAAAGTTAAATTTAGCGATCATCACTTGCTTGTGATGTTAAAAATATAACCTCTTTTCATTTATTAACTTTAATTAAGTGTATGATTAATCTACACACTGAAACCGGAGCTAAAAGGATGTTTACAAAACTACCTAAGTGGGTCGAATATGGTGCGTTTACCCTCGCTTTTATTGCCGGTATGGTAAACGCAGTAGGTTTATTAGGGTTTGAACAGCAAGCAATTTCTCACGTTTCAGGGTCGGTGACTTCATTAGCTATTGAACTTACTACCAACATCAAGGCGGCGTTATTTTTAATTGCGATTGTACTGAGCTTTATATTTGGCTCGGCATTAACAGGCTTAATGCTTTCAGGCGGTTCACTTAAGCTAGGCCGCCATTACGATACGCTCTTATTTATTGAGGGTATTTTACTGCTGTTAAGCGCACAGCTACTTCAATATTCTTACCCTTACGCACTTACACTTGCTTCTGCGGCCTGCGGCTTACAAAATGCTTTAGCCACTAACTACAGCGGCGCAGTTGTGCGAACTACTCACTTAACCGGTATTTTTACCGATCTGGGTTTGATGTTTGGTAAAGCCCTAAAAGGAGAAGCTTTTGACAGTAGAAAATGCTTGGTCTTTGTATTAATTATTGCCGGGTTTTTAGCCGGCGGAGTGGTAGGTGTATTACTATTTAAACATTACTCAGTGCTCACTTTAGTTTTTCCGGGCATTTTTTGTATTGTTTTATCGATTACTTATCGGGTTTATAGGTTGAGTGTGCTTTAACCAATTCACAAAATCCCCTACCCTAAACTTATCAAATTGCCGATGTGCTAGGAATTTATGAAATATTACTATTTACCCCCGTTATTGTTATGCAGTCAGTTAGGTTTAATTAATAGTGCGTGTGCTGAAGATACCGCGCAATCAATTGAACGTATCACCACCACAGCATCGCGTAGTGAAGCGCTTTCCACGCCATTACCTCTGGTGATCAGTGTATTAAGTGAATCACAGCTTGAGCTTATAGCTCCTACCCATGTAGAGGAAGCGCTACAACGCGTTGCAGGTGCCAATGTCCAACGTGGAAATGGCCAAGAGTATTTACCGGCTCTGCGCTCGCAAGTACTTTCTGGAACGGGCGCTTGTGGTGGTGTTTTAACCGCAGAAGATGGCATAGCTCTTCGTGCAGCTGGTTTTTGTAATATCAATGAACTATTCGAAGCACATAGCGAAATGGCAGAGCGTATTGAAGTATTAAAAGGCCCAGGTTCTGCACTTTATGGTTCTAATGCAGTGCATGGTGTAATTAACGTTATTACCCCTGATACTACGCAAGGTGCTGGTTTACTAGGCTTTGATTATGGCTCTTATGGTTATGCTCGCTATAAATTACGTGCAGGTCATGCCATGGATAATTCAGGCCTAGGTATTAATGCTAGTTTTACTGATGATAGCGGTTATCGAGATGACGAAAGCGTAAAGCAACAAAAAATAAATGTGCGCCATCGCTATAATAATAACAACCTAAGCTTAGTTTCTGGGCTTACGTATACCAATTTAGATCAACAAACTGCTGGTTATATTAGCGGTTTTCAAAGCTATAAAGATGAAGATATAGCACAGCAAAACTTTGATCCCGACGCCTTTAGAAAAGCTCGCTCGCTTAGGGCTTGGAGTAAAGCAAGCTGGCAATTAGGAGAGAACACTCTAGTTGTTACTCCTTATATTCGTGACCAAAGTATGGACTTTTTTAAACACTTTTTACCCGGCACACCACTTGAAAAAAATAGCCAAACTGGGTTTGGGCTACAATCGCTTTATCAGCATTATGTGAACGACAATACCAACCTAAAGCTTGGTTTTGATGGTGAGTTTACCCAAGCCGATTTTTTACAAACCCAAGATAAACCGACTCAAGGTTCTGCGTTTTTAGTGGCCACAGTGCCGCAAGGTAAACATTACGATTACCAAGTCGATGCCACCTTATATGCCCCATTTGCCGCTATTGATTGGCAGCTAAATAATTGGCTTATAACTGCAGGTCTACGTTATGAGCATATGCAATATGACTATCAAAACAATATGCTTACAGGGCGTACAAAAGAAAATGGCAGTGAATGTGGTTTTGGTGGCTGTCGTTATAGTCGCCCAGAGAGCACTAAAAACAGCTTTAGTAATCTTTCGCCAAAACTCGGTGTGAGCTATCAGCTTAATATTAATAATACATTATACGCTAACTTTTCAAGAGGCTATAGAGCCCCACAAGCAGCTGAGCTTTATCAATTACAACGCGAGCAAAGTACTGCCGACTTAGACGCAGAAATAGCAAATAATGCTGAGTTAGGTATTAAAGGGGTGTACAACAATACTCGCTACGGTTTGTCGGCTTATGCGATGAGCAAGCACAATACCATCTACCGTGACAGTGACTTTTTTACTGTTAATGACGGCCAAACTCGACATCGCGGCATTGAGCTTGAGTTAGCGCATAGCTTTAATCAGCACTTATCGGTTAACTTCGCAGGCACTTATGCCAAGCATACGTACTCGAATGAGCAAATCATCGGCAGTATTAATATTAAAGGTAACGATATTGATACCGCACCTCGAAAGGTCGCTAATATCGATTTTAACTGGCAAGCCAACGAGCGTGTTAACCTTGCTCTGCAATGGCACTATGTGAGTCGCTATTTTACCGACCCTGAAAACTTACATGAATATCAAGGTCACGATATTTTAAGCTTACGCGGCCAATGGCAAATAAGCCCACAGCTATTACTGAGTGCGCGAATAATAAATCTAACCAACACGGCTTACGCACAGCGCGCCGATTACACTGGTTTTACTGGCGATCGTTACTTCCCAGGAAAACCGCGTAATGCCATGTTGTCTGTAAGTTACCAGTGGTAAAACAAAAAATGCGCTATATAAACTATATAGCGCATTCTTTTTATTCATTTATTTGTTTATCTAACGGCCAGTACAATTAAACCTGGCACCACAAAGAACGACCCTAACACATAGCCTAATGCAGCCGATTTATTATTTGTACCAATTTCGGCTAACTTTTCAGCCAACTTAATCGGTATTTCACGTAGTACAGGAATTCCGTAAATTAGTGCAACCGCAAATACATTAAACATAACGTGTACTAACGCAATCGTTAGCGCCACTTCAGCCATAGGCCCTGTAATTGATGTGGCAGCTAATAGAGCGGTAATGGTTGTACCAATATTAGCGCCTAGCGTAAATGGATAGATTTGACGTGTAGTAAACACACCACTTCCCGCAAGTGGGATCATTAAACTCGTTGTAGTAGATGACGACTGAACCATAACAGTTACCGCCGCACCTGATGTGATACCTGCGATAGGCCCACGCCCAATTGCACCATGCAGTATATCTTTTGCAGTGCCAACTAACGCTTTTTTAAGTAGTTTACCTAGTGTAGTTACGGCAAATAAAATCAAACAAATACCTGCTATAACCATCGCTGCACCTAGCATTTTTGTGTCTAGGAAGCTAAATGCGTCTTTTATTACACCCACAGCAGGCTTAACAAGTGGTTTAATAAAGTTGTAGCTCTTTAATGATAAGTCAGCATCACCAATAAATAGGTGCGACAGCGCAGCAGACATTTTTTGCAGTAAACCAAACATTATCTCAAGTGGTAAAAATATAATAACGGCAAATAAATTAAAGAAATCATGAACCGTTGATGCTGCAAACGCACGTTGAAACTCTTCTTTAGAGCGAATATGACCAATAGACACTAAGGTGTTAGTAATAGTCGTACCAATATTTGCACCCATCACCATTGGAATAGCAATACTTAACGGTAAACCGCCAGCAACAAGGCCCACTATTACTGAGGTAACCGTTGATGACGATTGCACTAAAGCCGTTGCCAAAGCACCTAATAATAATGCAATAAACGGGTTAGTTGCGAATGCAAAAATTTCTTTTGCTCCCTCAGTACCGCCCGACGCTAATTTAAAACCACCACTGACAGTGCCAACGGCTACTAGGACTAAATAAACTAAAAAGGCGATAGCAGCCCAGTTAAGCGTTTTTATTAATAGCGTATTGCGCTTTGATTCACTCATGTTTAAATCTCAATTTTTGTCTTGCCGATTATGGCATTTTGATGACGTTTTTGTTTCAGAGCGCATTAGAACACCTAAATATTACAGAAATATTTCAATTCGATTAACGTGCTTCTTTATTCATAACTTAAAAATATAAGGTTAAAAAATCGAGTATAAGGCAAGCCATAACTTTAAAAATAAGTAATTAAAAAATTGATATTAAATTACATAGCGAAGCACTGAGTAGGAGCAATTGAGCACTAAGTTAAAATGTATTTAAGTAATGAATTAACTAAGTTCTGATGATCTTTTAAGGTTGAATTTTCAGCTGTTCCAAAGGCCATGCTAAGAGGCGATTTACTCTTTGTTGCCTGAATGGGTATAGGTAAGGAACATGAGCAAGACGAGGAAGCTTTGCTCGTTTTTCACTTATTTTTACAGGGATGTAAGCCAGTAGAATAACGCAGGAGCAGTTATCGAACCCACAAGGTTACAAACCTCGTATCGCGATTGAATTGCTCTAGTTTTAACGAATCTCAATCCGCAAAGGTCAGTAGACCCTAGGTATTTGAAACGGTTTTATGGACTTTACCTGATATTACTAGAGGCATTGCCTAGCATTAGACTAGGCAATATTAACAAAGCATCAATTGATAATTGGATAAAAATTAACATTATGATTGATACAAATTCGCTTGTTTTATACTGGCAAAATCATTAAAACGCACGCCGTGTTGGCGCATCACTTCAAGGATTTTTTTACTGATCATTTGTCGTAAATAAAACGGCTGATTCGGCACAAAATGATGAATAGTATGAGTATGCCCAAAGTTAAAGCAAAATAAATTAAATGGCATAAACAAACGGCTGGTGATGACGTGAGTTTGTTCAAGCATATTATTAACACCGCCGTAATAATGCATACTTGAAGTAACAAAATTAAGTGAGCTCGAACGCACAATATTAGGCACAATCAGCACCACCATTAGAAATTCAAACACATTCATTGCATCAAGCAGCAATACAGGTGAATTAGCAGCCAGTGGAGTGAACAAATTAACTAAGTGAAACACAATTACGCTATATAAAATGGCGAAATATGCAGTAGTAATGGGAAAACCTGCATTAAACACTTTAAAGAAGCTAAACCCATTAATTTCTTTACTAAAACGTTTTGCATTAATTAATAAACCGAGTAATCCATCAACAATTACCAAGGCACGTAAAAACGGATTTTTAATACCATTACCTACCAAACGCTCTTCTAAATCTTGCTCAGTACCCGACGTTTTGTGATGATGTAAATGCATCTTGCGACGGTACCATGGGCTTATGGTATTAGGACGCATCAGCCACACGGTTAACATCATAAAATTATGCAAAAATGGTTGGTTGCTAAAGTACTGTTTGTGGATTAAGTCATGCTCAAGCTCATGGGAAATTGAGGTAGCAATGGCCGCTAAAATAATGCATAGCCAAGCGGGAATAATAGCAAAATAATACAGCGTGCCAATTCCGATTAATGCACTCAAAGAAAGTAGTAAAATAGCCATTCCTAAGGTATTTTGATGCATTAATAGCGGGTGTTTTTTACGCAGTAATGCTTCTTCAGCCTTAATCGCTTTTACAATGGCTTGAATATTCTGTTTTGCGGTTGATTGAGTCATGATGTTTTATTCGCAACAAGAGGTTAAGGTATATAATACCCGAGTCAAAACACATTGCACAACTTAGCTAACTCATATCAATGAAAAATACGATTAAAGTCAGGCCTGTGTTTACTATCTAACCTTAGTTCTGGATAAGAAACCTATCTCAAGCAGAGATTAAGGTTAGGTAAACCAAAACGTTTACAGGCCAAGTTTAGATCAAAACCTACTGCTTATAAAAGTAGCAATGTTGGACACATTTTTTGTAATTAAAATCCGGCCACTCAAATCTTAGGCATAA
This sequence comes from Pseudoalteromonas sp. 11L1, assembly GCF_055397545.1. Next base: position 68,006 of record NZ_AP041141.1, read on the forward strand.
AAAAACCCCAACCAATTTGGTCGGGGCTATAAAAAGTGGTACCAGCGGCCGGACTTGAACCGGCACGCCTTGCGGCAGGGGATTTTGAATCCCCCATGTATACCAATTTCATCACGCTGGCATCATTTTTCTTTAACCTTCTAACACGAGAAGATAAAGAAAAACCACTTAAGAGTGAAAGATTATGTACCCTCTCCCATCTCATTGCCTAGCATTATACAAACAATGAGCAAAGCGGCAAGCGTTTTATGTATTAAGCGTGATCGACCGCTTAACATTTAGGCAACCATTAACATTTGAGCCAATACCGAGTTAAGCACGTAGCGTAATAGGTAGTATTTAACGGCTTATTTGCTAAACTATCGCGCACATTAACAGTGAGAGTATATTTATGTCGGCTGAGTTTCCACGAGCAGGGTTTTGGCGTCGTTTTGCGTCATTGGTGTACGACACATTAGCTATTATCGCTTTTGCGATGCTAACGGTGGTATTGTATTTATTTGCTATTCAAGGGCTTATTTCCCTTGATGTTATTGCCCTTAATGGCGCTGAAGATGTATCTGCACGTATTCAGGATTCACTATTACTTTCTGGTATTCGCAGCTCGCTGCTGGTGCTTGTTGGCTTGGTATTTTTTGGTTATTTTTGGACAAAAAGTGGGCAAACAATTGGTATGCGAGCATGGCGCTTAAAAGTACAAACCAACCAAGGAAGTTTAATTAGCTGGCCACAAGCTATTATCCGCAGTATCAGCGCATTACTTGGTTTAGGGAATTTAGTGGTATTAGTCGACTTTAAAAATAAAAAAGCACTGCAAGATTACTTATCAAAAACCGAAGTAGTTACGCTCACCAAAGAAGAAAATAAACGCGTTTATCGCGAACTAGATTAATACTTAATCTAACTAATTGGTATAACCTCAAGCTAAAGCATAAAAAACGCGGCACTTTTAAAAAAGGCCGCGTTTTTTATTTAAGCTTTAAGTCTAGCTACACCCGCTTATTCATTAAATAAGCTGCAAACCCAGTAAATAAAATGCTCGGCAGAACGGCGCCTATAATCGCTGGAATTTGATATACCATTACCACAGGGCCAAATATCTCGTTGGTTAGGTGGAACACTATCCCCGTTATAACTCCCATAATAATTCGTGCCCCCATAGTTACGGTTCGCAGCGGACCAAATATAAACGACAAGGCAACTAACAACATCACAGCAATAGACACTGGCTGCATTAATTTACGCCATAGTGCTAAATCATAGGTACTGGTGTCTTGCTCATTTTGCTGCAAATAAGCTAAATATGACCACAATCCTGAAAACGACAATGACTCTGGTTTTACTGAAACCACGCCAAGTTTTTCACCGGTAAGCTGAGATGGGTAAAACTCTTCAGTAACTTGCTCCGTGGTAATAAGCTCTTCACTGATCAATACTTTGTTCACATCGCGCAGTAGCCAGCCATTATCACGCCCTACTGCTTCTTTTGCTTTAGTAATTTGTGTAAGTAGCAACGACTTATCGAAGTGGTACATATTTACGCCGCGGAGCATGCCATTTTGGTCAACATCTTCAATATTAATAAAATTACTGCCGTCTTTAGCCCACACGCCTTTTTGCGCATTAAATACATCCCCACCATGAATAGCTTGGTTACGCATTTCTTTAGCGTGCAGCTGAGCAGCGGGCGCCCCCCACTCACCTAGCGCCATTACGCACAGCGCCATAAAAATTGCGGTTTTCATTACCGAGCCAATGATTTGTAAACGCGACATACCCGCGGCTTGCATTACTACCAACTCACTATTAGAAGCTAAAGCGCCTAACCCAGTTAAGCCACCAATAAGTGCTGCCATTGGGAAAAACACCACTAAATCGCCGGGCATACTATAAATGGTATATAGCAAGGCGGTCATAATATCGTAACTACCACGGCCAACCGATTTAAGTTGCTCTATAAATTTAATTAAAGTACTGATCCCCACCAGCACCATTAGTGCAAACCCAGTGGTTTGCATAATACTGCGACCTAAATACCAATCAAGCGTTTTCATCATACGTGTTGCTCCCGTTTAGTAACAACAGCTTTCAGCCAAGCACCTAATGGACGACCCCTAATAATTAATAAACTACCAATAAATAATGCACTTAAGTGAATCCACCACAGACCAATAGAAGGCGGAATTTTACCATCTTCTACCGCAAACTTAGCTGCATTAAGTAAAATGAAATACCCTAAATATAAGCTCAAAGCCGGTACTAATTTAGCAAATTTACCTTGGCGTGGATTAACAACGCTCAGGGGTACTGCAAGTAAAGTTAATAATGGAATAGATAACGGAATAGCTAAACGCCATTGCCACTGTGCAATTGCTTCTGGGGTATTAATGGTTATTAATTCACGAGTTGGCACGGCTTCTAACTTACGACGTTGATGTTCTATTTCTTGTTCGCGAATTTGTACGCTGTAGCCATCAAACTCAGTTAAGTTAAGTGAAGGCGCTTCGCCATCGGTCTCGTAACGTTTACCATCAGTAAGTACTAACTGCTGCTCACCATTTTGCGCTTCAATAACAACACCTTGCTCTGCATAAACTAATCGCGCTAAGTCGCCTTTTTCGCTATCGGGGAGTTGTGCCACAAAAACTTTGTTGAGCTCTTTGCCGCTATTTTCAATATTATGAATAAATACCACAGCTTTTTCGTTACCGGTTTGCTGAAAACGCCCAGCTCGAAGTGCAGATAAACCAGCATCAGCCTTGGCTTGTTCTTTAAGTTGGTATTCTTGTTCGCTTGCCCACGGTGCAATATACAGGGTAAGCACCGCCGCCAATAACGCTAGGATGACACTTGAAATTAGCGTAATACGCACTACATACCACTCACTCACGCCACAGGCTTTAAGTACAGTCATTTCACTGTCAGCGTAAATACGGCTATAAGCTAAAATAATCCCTAAAAATAAGCTCAGAGGCAAAATTAATGATGCTAACTGCGGTAATTTAAGCGCAATCATGGCAAACACAAGCTTTGCTGGGATACTCCCTTCTGAGGCATCACCAAGAATGACAACAAACTTTTGCGACAAAAATATGGTCATTAAAGTTAAAAATACGGCGACCTGCGATTTTAAAACCTCAGTGGTCAAATAACGGAAAATTAGCAACATTCGCCCCTGTTAAACATGGAATTTCAATATAGTAATAAAAAACAATGAGTGAACGAGTTAATTCACTCATTTTAAATGAGTATTAAGCACACATTATAAGCCATCAATATTAATTATCCTACCTAACATCACGATATAATGTTGCATTAGTAACCCTTAAGCATATAAAGTTCAAATACACAGTAAGAGTCGAGTAAAATCTACTAATATTAGCGCTAGACCTAAAAATTTAGGTAAAAAGACTAGAAAACACATTTTTAGTCCCAACTTAGCTTCTATAGATGACTCAAAATCAGGAGTGACAATGGAATTCAACGTAAAAAGTGGTAGCCCAGAAAAACAGCGCAGTGCATGTATTGTTGTTGGCGTATACGAACCACGCAGGTTATCCCCCATTGGTGAACAACTTGATAAAATCAGCGATGGTTATATCTCAAATTTATTACGCCGTGGCGACTTAGAAGGTAAGCCTGGGCAAGTACTACTATTACACCATGTACCCAATATTTTAAGCGAACGTATTCTACTCGTTGGCTGCGGTAAAGAACGCGAACTAGACGATAAACAATATAAACAAATTATTTCAAAAACTATCAACACCTTAAACGAAACAGGTTCGATGGAAGCAGTGTGCTTTTTAACTGAGCAACACGTTAAAGGCCGTGATACCTATTGGAAAGTGCGTCAAGCGGTAGAAACAACCCAAGACTGTTTATACACCTTCAATCAGCTAAAAAGTAAGAAAGTAGACCCTCGTCGTCCACTGCGTAAAATGGTATTTAACGTCCCTACGCGCCGCGAACTGACTATAGGTGAAAGTGCCATTGAGCATGGCCTAGCGATTGCTGCTGGTAGCAAATTGTGCAAAGACGTTGCTAATATGCCGCCTAATATTTGTAATCCAGCGTATCTTGGCGAGCAAGCCAAAGAACTTGAGACTAATTTTGACAACATCACTGTTGAGCTGATTGGCGAAGATAAAATGGCAGAGCTAGGTATGAACTCATACCTAGCAGTTGGTCGTGGTAGTGATAACGAATCGGTTATGTCGGTAATTAATTACAAAGGCGCAGGCGATGACCAAGCGCCTATCGTGTTAGTTGGTAAAGGTTTAACCTTTGACTCAGGCGGTATTTCATTAAAACCAGGCGAAGGCATGGATGAAATGAAATACGACATGGGTGGCGCTGCTGGTGTTATTGGTGCTATGTGCTCGCTTGCACAAATGCAGCTACCTATAAACGTAATTGGCGTTTTAGCCGGTTGTGAAAACATGCCAAGCTCGAACGCCTATCGCCCAGGTGATATTTTAACCACTATGTCTGGGCAAACGGTTGAAGTACTTAACACTGATGCCGAAGGCCGTTTAGTGCTATGTGACGCGCTGACCTATGTAGAGCGTTTTGAACCAGAAACCGTGATTGATGTGGCAACATTAACAGGTGCGTGTATTGTTGCTTTAGGTGCCCACGCTACAGGTTTATTAGCAAACCATAATCCACTAGCGCATGATTTATTAAAAGCGTCAGAGCAAAGTGGCGATCGTGCATGGCAACTGCCATTATGGGATGATTATCAAGATCAACTAGAAAGTCCATTTGCCGACTTTACTAACTTAGGTGGCCGAGCTGCAGGTACTATTACAGCGGCCTGTTTCTTATCTAAATTTACCAAAAAGTATAACTGGGCTCATTTAGATATTGCGGGTACGGCATGGCGCAGCGGCGCTAAAAAAGGCGCAACGGGTCGCCCTGTACCTATGCTAACTCAGTATTTATTAAACCGAGCAGGCATTAGTGAAGCAACCCAAGACTAACAAACCTGTATAAGGCTTCACAGCCCAATATAGAGTATAAAATAAGGCGCTTTTAAAGCGCCTTATTTATTGGGTATTAATTGAAGCAAGCCCCGTTATATGGCAAAATCCCCTTCTTAATGTGTGTGTATTTAATAACAGCACAATCAATGTCATGGGAAATCCCGATACAATGAACATGAATGCCCAGTTTTTCATTTTAAAGCAACAAGATGAGTCATTAGCTAAAGCCGATGATCACTTTGCTTTAGCAGCTAAAATAGCTGGGCAACAGTATCGGCTTGGTCAACGCGTATTTATTTTTGTAGATAGCGAAGCAACCGCCAACAGCATTGACGAAACTATTTGGACATTTGATGCCGACAGTTTTGTGCCCCACAATTTACAAGGTGAAGGCCCAAAAGGCGGCGCACCCGTAGAAATTGGCACAACACCACCTGTTGGTAATCGTAAAGTATTAATTAACTTGGCCAATCACTTACCGGATTTTATTCGTCGGTTTAACCAAGTTTTTGATTTTGTACCCGTAGAGCCCGTAGCAAAACAAGCCGCTCGTGAGCGCTTTAAAAAACTACGCCAACTCGGTGCCAATATCACCACGCAAGATATTAATCGCTAACGCTCACTGCGTACAAAGCTAACTAACTCATTTAAGTACTTATTTAAGGTTCTGTGTAATGGATAAAACCTACAATCCGCAAGATATTGAACAATCTCTCTATCAAGACTGGGAACAAAAAGGCTACTTTAAGCCATCAGGCCAAGGCACCCCATATTCAATTATGATCCCGCCGCCAAATGTCACGGGTAGCTTACACATGGGCCACGCTTTCCAAGATACCATCATGGATACCTTAACGCGTTTTAAACGTATGCAAGGTAATAATACATTATGGCAAGTAGGTACCGACCACGCAGGTATTGCCACGCAAATGCTAGTAGAGCGAAAGCTTGCGGCAGAAGAAGGCAAAACACGCCACGATTTAGGCCGTGATACATTTATCGATAAAATTTGGGAATGGAAAAACGAGTCTGGTGGCACAATCACTAAACAACTTCGCCGCTTAGGTGCTTCTGTTGATTGGGACCGTGAACGTTTTACTATGGACGATGGCCTATCAGAAGCTGTTAAAGAAGTATTTGTACGCCTTCATAAAGAAAACCTAATTTACCGTGGTAAACGCCTAGTAAACTGGGATCCAAAATTACACACTGCGATTTCTGATCTTGAAGTAGAAAACAAAGACAAACAAGGCCATATGTGGAACTTACGTTACCCACTGGCTGATGGCGTAAAAACGCAAGACGGTAAAGACTACATTGTTGTAGCCACTACGCGCCCAGAAACTATGTTGGGTGACTCAGGTGTGGCAGTAAACCCAGATGACGAGCGCTACCAAGACCTAATCGGTAAAGAGATTTTACTACCAATCGTTAATCGTCGTATTAAAATTGTTGCCGATGAACATGCCGATAAAGACAAAGGTACAGGCTGTGTAAAAATAACCCCTGCGCACGACTTTAACGATAACGAAGTAGGTAAACGTCATCAAATGCCGATGATTAATATCTTCGATAAAGACGCGGCTATTTTAACTCAAGGTGAAACATACACCTTTGACGGCAAAGAACTTGAATTTGACGCGCCTATTCCTGAGCGCTTACATGGCCTTGACCGTTTTGACGCACGTAAAGCCATTGTTGCTGAATTTGAAGAACTTGGCTTACTTGAAAAAATTGAAGACCACGGCCTAACTGTTCCTTACGGTGACCGCTCTGGTGTTGTTATTGAACCACTACTTACTGACCAATGGTATGTACGTGTTGCACCACTTGCTGAACCTGCAAAAGACGCAGTTAAAAACGGCGACATTCAATTTGTACCTAAACAATACGAAAACATGTACTTTTCGTGGATGAATGACGTACAAGACTGGTGTATTTCACGTCAGCTTTGGTGGGGTCACCGTATTCCAGCTTGGTACGATAGCGAAGGCAACGTATACGTTGGTCGTGATGAAGCTGAAGTACGCCGCGACAACAATATTGCAGATAGCGTAGCACTAAGCCAAGACGAAGACGTTCTTGATACCTGGTTCTCATCAGCACTGTGGACGTTCTCAACCCAAGGTTGGCCTGAAAATACTGATGACTTAAAAACTTTCCACCCATCTGACGTGTTGGTAACCGGTTTTGATATCATTTTCTTCTGGGTTGCACGTATGATCATGATGACGCTGCACTTTATAAAAGATGAAAACGGCAAACCACAAGTTCCATTTAAAACCGTGTATGTAACTGGTTTAATACGTGACGATAACGGCGATAAAATGTCTAAGTCAAAAGGTAACGTACTTGACCCACTAGACATGATTGACGGCATTGGCCTTGAAGACTTAGTACAAAAGCGTACTGGTAACATGATGCAGCCTAAACTTGCCGCTAAAATTGAAAAAGATACCCGCAAAGTATTTGCAAACGGTATTGAAGCACACGGTACCGACGCACTACGCTTTACCTTAGCAGCCATGGCTTCAACTGGTCGTGATATAAACTGGGATATGAACCGCCTTGAAGGCTACCGTAACTTCTGTAACAAGTTATGGAACGCAAGCCGATACGTATTAATGAACACAGAAGAGCAAGACTGTGGCTTTAACGAGAGCGAAAAGCAGTACTCGTTAGCTGATCGTTGGATTCTAGGTCAATATGAAGCAACGGTTAAAACCTACACTGAGCACCTTGATAACTACCGTTTTGATTTAGCGGCGAACACGCTGTATGAATTCACCTGGAACCAGTTTTGTGATTGGTACCTAGAGCTTACTAAGCCGGTACTATTTAAAGGCAATGAAGCTCAGCAACGTGGTACACGTCATACACTTATTACTGTACTTGAAAGCTTACTGCGTTTAATGCACCCAATGATGCCTTATATCACAGAAACGATTTGGCAACGTGTAGCACCACTTGCAGGGCTTGAAACAACAGGCACTAGCATTATGGTTCAAGGCTTCCCTGTTTATAACGCAGCAAGTGTTGATGCTAAAGCGATGGATGACTTAGAATGGGTTAAACAATTCATTTTAGCGATTCGTAATATTCGTGGTGAAATGGATATCAGCCCAAGCAAGCCGCTATCAGTATTATTAGCCAATGCATCGAGCGACGATGTACGCCGTATTAACGAAAATGAATCGTTTTTAGCGTCACTCGCTAAGCTTGAAGCATTTACTCTACTTGAAAACAAAGACGATGCCCCAGCGTGTGCAACCTCTTATGTTGGCAACCTTGAAATTATGATCCCAATGGCGGGCTTAATTGATGTGGAAGCGGAACTTGCACGTATTAACAAGCAACTTGAAAAAGCAGAGAAAGGCCTAGCGCAAGTGCAAAATAAACTGGCTAACGAAAAGTTTGTTAACAATGCACCTGAAGCGGTACTTGCTAAAGAAAATGCTAAGCTAGCTGAATTTACCGATGCTAAAACTAAGCTACTAGAGCAAAAAGTTAAAATAGAAAGCTTATAATTAAACCAGTACGAGTGGCTTATATCATTCGTAAACAGTTAATTTATAAGTATAAAAAAGCCGCTTACTTCATTTGAAGTAAGCGGCTTTTTTGTGTCTAAGCTCTAGGCTCTAGGCTCTAGGCTCTAGGCTCTAGGCTCTAGGCTCTAGGCTCTAGGCTCTAGGCAGAATTAGAATGTGTAGTTATACTGAGCACCTAACAATACTGCATGACCTTTTGATTCAAAAGACCATTGCTGTGGTAGTGTTTCGCTTTCTACTTTTTCAGTAAAGTTTTGTGTTTTACCACGTAATACGCTCACACCTAAATCAACATTTGAGTTTTCATCGATCGCATAGTTACCACCAAACGAGAACCAAAAACGGTCTGTATCAGGGATAGAAATTGATAAATGCTGTTGTGATACTGGTGATTCATCAAACGCAAAACCAGCACGAAGCATTAAGTTTTCACTGTACTGGTAATCAGTACCGATTGAGTAGCGCAGTGCATCAGAGAAATCTTCTGTTTTTTCAAACGCGCTGAACTTACCACCTGTAGGTGCAGTAACTTGTGCTTCTAATGAATCAAAGCTGCTCCAACCTGTCCACAATACGCTGTAGTGAACACCTAGTTTTTTATCTAATTGGTGAGAACCAGAGAACTCAGCAATTGCTGGTAGTGTAATTTCAACTGAGCCAGGTAATTCAACTTGACCGTTTAACCCACCTGGAATAAATGAAGGTAGTTCATTCGAGTACTCACCTTCAAAAGTAATATCTGTTTCTGTACGGTAATTAAAACCAAAGCGGCTATTTTCATCTAATTGGTACATTAAACCAACGTTTAAGCCGTAACCCATGTCATCACCTTCAAGGTGAACAGCATCAGCACTTGCAGGAATAGATGCAATAGCAGGGTTTACTGGAGGTACAACACCAAACTTACGAATAATCTTCGCTTCTGCATAAATTGCATTTAAACCAATACCAAAGCTAAACTGCTCTGAAACTTTATAAGCAACGCTTGCGTTCATGTTTACCGTAACAATTTCAGTTTCACCGGCAATTTGGCCAGCTGCGTAATCATCGTTAAACTCAGTTGCTAAGCCAAAGTTAGAAAATGCACCAAAACCAACTGATACTTTATCATTTACTGGCATAGTGAAATAACCAGCAGGAATAATCGCGCTCGGTGCGATGCTGTCATCATCTAGTACGCTGTTATCTAAACCGTAGACATTACCTGTACCTTCAAGGCTCACGTCAGGAATTACAGCCATAGCTGCAACACTAAGTTGCTTCTCTTTAAACAACGTCATTAATGCTGGGTTACGTGCAACCACAGACGCATCGTCTGCTACAGACGCTTCACCTGCGTATGCGCGGCCTAAACCAGATACGTTTTGTTCAGCAAGCTGAAAAGCCGCTGCAAAGGTATCAGCTGAAACAAATGCCAGCGATGCCGCAATAAGAGTTTTAGTAAATTTCATTGTTGTGTCCTTAGCCAAACTCACTGTTTGGATAGCTATGTGTGTTGTTATTAGGATTTCAAACCCGCGTACACTACCTTAATTTTTTATAAAAAACTCTAATAAAACGTTAAAAAATACCAAAAAACACGTTTTTTAACTACATTTTAACAACTATTTAAAACTCATCGGAGCAGAAGTATGGTATTAGAGTATATACTCTAATGCTATTAATTCTCATTTGCATTGACTTAGCTTGCGTTGCAATTTACACTGCCAATAAAGTCACCAAGGGAGAAGACAGTGATCATTTTACTTATTGTTACAGCGCTTATTTTTTGCGGTATAAGTGTTTATTTTTTTTATAAAGCAAATTATTGCGCGTGTACGCAGGCAGGTAAATGTGACAACCCAGTCAATCACTATTGGTTAGCAGCCATTAGTATGGCGATTATTTCTTTGGTTTTTTGCTGCTTAGCACTGCATGTAGAATTAGGTACGTTATTGTGGATAACGTTAATGGGTAATTGCTTTTTAGGTGGGTATATTTCTGCTAAAACAAACAGAAAAAGACGATGCCAAAAGACTAAAGCAGTAGATGCTCTTTTAAAAGTCGAGGCAAGTTAATTTTATAATCAGCAGGTTTTACACTTGCTTGTATTTTTACTTCATCATTATTTAAGCTCAAATCAATATCTTTTGCGGTAACATGATGGTTATGTTTTGCATTATAAAAAAGCTTAACTTTAGGTTTAATTGGGTTTGAATGATTGCCCTCTAGGACCAAGGCCAAACGCTCATTGGTTAACTTAACAATAGTACCCACAGGGTGAACACCTAAGCACTTTATAAATAGCTGTACTAACTCTGCATCAAATAGCTGTTTGTTTGCCAACAAATAACGCAGTGCATTTATAGGCTCGTCCCCTTCTTGATGCGGCCTGTCTGCTGTGAGTGCATCGTATACGTCAACAATCGCTAAAATCCGAGCAGGACGACTTATTTTGCTGTCATCGACTCCTCGAGGATAACCAGAACCATCAAGGCGCTCATGATGATTTACAATCATATCCAGCATTAAAGTGGTGATACCTTTCTCACCTTTTAATAACCCTAAGCATTGTGCAACATGCTTTTTTATTGCCGTCATCTCATTACCCGTAACTTTGCCAGGCTTTGAGAATATTCCTTGAGGTAATTTAGCCTGCCCTAAGTCATGCATCAGTGCCCCCATAGCAAGCTCCTGAACCACTTCGCGTTTATACCCTAAATACTTAGCGAATACCGCTGTAAATATGGTGCAATTGATCATATGACGCCAGTTATAGCTATGTTTATCTTTTATGCGAGTTAAAATAGTCATAGCATGTTCATTGCGAAATACAGAGCTAACTATTTCATTACTTATCTCATTAAGCGCATCAGTATTTAGAGACAAACCTGAGGTTAAATCACCAAAAATACTTTGTAGTTTTCTGTTGTGGGCATCATAACTAACGCTGGCTTTGGCAAACTCTTGTTGCAAGCTGACAACTCGCTTTTTACTGGCGGGCTTGTCTTGATTTGTAGCAGCGGCTTGTGGTTTTTCTTTTTCTTTATATTTAGCCGGTACAGCTACATCACTTTTCGTAAAATCAATAAGAAGCTCTAGCACTCCTTCAGTGATTAAACGCTGAATTATAGATTTATCACGTACCAAACCGCTGGTTTTAATTTTTATACCATCCACACTCTCCTGCTGCTTCGTCACGCTATTTACGTACATGCCGGGAATGAGCTCTGATATAGGTAAGGTAACTAACATAAATGTGAGGGGTTCTATAATTAAGGGATATTTACTTTAATAGCATTATTTGGCTATAAAAGTCTAGCTTTTGATTTTAGGGTAATAATAAATCATTAATACTAACAATCTTGCGACTGTTAATACTAAACTAAAAACACAGCACTGAATATACGCCTAACGGTGTAAATTAGATTGCTACAAGCGTTATTATTTAACGAAGAATAAAAATAGCAAGCTAGTTTAAATAGCTTTAATGGTTTTTAAGGGGAGTAAAAAGTAAACGCAAATGGCGCTCTCGGTAGGGATCGAACCTACAACTCAGCCTCCGGAGGGCCACGTGATATCCATTTCACCACGAGAGCACATTTGTTGCCGCCACATCAACTCGCGATATCAATGCTTTAGCATGCGCAATGATAAAGGCATCTTGGTATAAATACCAGCATGTTGCGTTTACATGTCTATAATTTAAACTAATCACTTAACAAAAGGCGAAAAAAGCGCTATTTATTTATATTCTATAAAAAAACAGTAACGCTTTAGATACATATTATCTATTATTGTCACTGAACGGATAGATTTAAACATGAGGAAGTAATTATGAAGTTAATGTCAACAGAACAAGTTGCTGAGTTTTTAGGAGTTAAAGTCGAGCGAGTTAAACGCTTAACACGCGAAAGCTTACTTATTGCCAAAAGTGAAGATGCTAATGGCGAACCACAATATGACTCCGATGAAGTAGCTAAATATAAAGAGCTAGCAGCTCGATTTGGTGGGCTTTAACTCCCCATTGATGCTAAAAGCTCATCCAATTGCGCGCGCAATTCAACAACTTTGTTGTTGATGGCGCGTTGCTCATACCAGCCTATACATAACAGCAAATAAACTACTTGGTAACACTCAAGCTTGTGCATAGATAAGTAAAATAGCTTTGATGCCGTGTATACTTGATAACTTTTAAGCAAAGCCTGTTTAGCTGAACTATCTAAGTTAAAACTAACGGCTAGCGCAGCAAGATCAAAATAAACATCGTTAGTTTGTGCGTATTCAAAGTCAATTAAATAGACGCCTTTTGGGTTAACGATTATATTTTCTTTTACTAAATCATTATGGCAAAAGCCGTGTTCTATGGGCATATTGGCAATGCTTTCCAGTACTTTATTTAAGTACTTATCAAACTGTTTAAACACCAATAAATGCCGATAGGCTTGCAATTGTGATGCAATATCCATCGTTTGAGTATCAGTTGTATAAGCGTGCACTTTAGCCAGCTTAGCCAATAGCGGCATAGCTAAATAAGACTCTGCAACCTCTCCCTCTACATAAGTAAAAGCCGCTCGCTTATTTTGTTTATCGAGCCAAATAGGTGCAGGGCAAACTTGCTGCTTACTAAGCTCATATTGAGCATTTAGCGCGACTTCTGGCCAACATGATTGATAACATTTTAATAAGTAAGATTGGGAATCAGTACGTATTAAAAAGTTATCGTTACTTAAACCATTAACCAAATACTCTGTTGAGGTTATTTTGCTAGGTGCTAAAAACGCACTACAAATATTAACTAACTGAGAATGCTGTTTCATGAATTATAGTTGCGCCATTGGTTTTGCTTGGCTTTGCTCATACTCTTCGTACCACGTTTTAAACCCCCACGCTGCCATAACGGTATAAAATATAAAAAGCACGAGTGTTGGGTAATAACCTTTTTCGTAATACAAATACATTGATGCAGCATCAATCACTATCCAATATAACCAATTTTCGAGTACTTTTTTAGCTACTAGGTAAGTGGTGACTACTGCAAAGCAGGTAGTAAAACTATCCAGATAAGCAAAGTCTGCATGGGTGTAATTTTGCATCACGTAACCAATCGCTAATGACGCTAGCGTGGTTAATACTATTAAAATGATATGTCGGTTCACAGGCCACGATGTAATCAAACGTTGCGCTTGATTAGCTTTACCTTTTCGCCACACAACCCACCCAAACACAGCCATGTACATGTAATAAAAGTTCAGTAATGACTCCATTAGCAACGCGCCATTCCAATACATTATGGTATAAATAAGCGTACTAAAAAAAGCCGCAGGCCAGCACCATAAATTCTCTTTTATGGCTAATAATAAATACGCCATTGATAAAGCCACCGCAATATACTCCCAATGCGACATGGCAGTGAAACCACTCAGTATTTGCGTTATAAAATCCATCATTATAAAACGACCGTATTTGTTAGGAGGTTATTCGGGAGATAAATCGCCCGAGATAAATTTACACACAAAGATAGCTTTACCATATTGCTCGTATGAATGTTTAATCTCTGTACTGATCACTTGCATTACTAAGTCATAATCACCAAATATTTGAGTCGACATGGTATTCGTGATCACTTTGAGCTCTTCATAGGCATTTACTCTGTCGATAAAGCCTTTAATAAAAGGAATATAATCTTGATGGAGCGGGTATTTACTGATCTCTACTGATAATTTCATTTCAAACTCAACTTTTTAATTATTTGATTTCAACTAATCATTCAACGTAACTTAAATACAGTGTAAAATTACACTAACACTCAATATAACTGAGCTTATTATGGCACGCAGAATTACCTATACTTTTAAAAATCAACCGCGCGAAATTAACTTCGCAAAAGATAAATACCACGATATGTATCAGGCTATTGCGGCTGCTGAGGGTATCGATTTAACTAATTACTTAAACATGGTACGCCAAATTGAAATGACCTCTAAAGGTTCATCGGCGGTACGCAATTTTCGCGACCAAGAGTTTGCACGTATGGGCTTTAGCGATATTTACTTCATAAAAGAGTAACCATACCCAGTAAGCTAGCATCACGATCATGACAGCAATGTAAACTTACTGCATATCTTTAATAATAAACATTAGCGCTGGTACTCATAACTTACACGCGGTGTGATATTACACAATAACTCGTAAGAAATAGTATCAGCACATTGTGCAATCTCTTCTACTGGTAACTCTGGCCCCCACATAATCACTTCATCACCCACCTGGACGTTGTGCTCGTTATTACCTATATCAAGGGTGATCATATCCATAGCTACACTACCCACAATACCGTAACGATGCCCATTAATAATCACGGGTGTGCCTTCTTTTGCATGACGCGGATAACCATCACCATAGCCCAGTGCTACCACAGCCAACACCGTAGGTTTATCACTTTGCCAGCGGCCGCCATAACCTACTTGTTCATGTGCTCTTACATCGCGTACAGCTATCACTTTAGTGGTTAAGCGCATTACAGGCTTTAATTGATGATCTTTACCTGTGTGATTAGCCATAGGCGATACACCATAAAGCATTAGCCCGGGCCGGACCCAATCACCATGGCCACTCGGCCACGCTATAATTCCCGCAGAGTTCGATAAACAATGAGCTTGCTGAACCTCTTGGGTTAAATTATCGAACAAAGTTATTTGCTGCACTGTTTTAGTATTTTTTACATCATCGGCACACGCAAAATGGGTCATTAAGTTTATTTTGTTTTGTGCATTTGGGCTGGCTTGTAGGCGCTGATAAAACATATCAAACTGCTCAGGCGCAATACCTAAACGATGCATGCCGGTATTTATTTTTAACCAGCAATTTAAAGGCGCATCTAGCTGCACATTCTCCAGCATTTTTAGCTGTATCTCGTCATGAATAATAGTTTGAAAATTATTCGCCAGTAAAATAGGTAAGTCTTCTTGATGAAAAAAGCCTTCTAGCAACACAATCGGTTTTGTAAGGCCACCTGCACGCAGCGCTAACGCTTCATCTATACGCGCAACCGCAAATGCATCTGCTTCATTTAAGTGTTGCGCAATAGTGACTAAACCATGCCCATAAGCATTCGCTTTAAGTACGGCCATTACTTTACTATTGGGCGCAAAGCGTTTTACCTGTGCTAGGTTATGTTCAAGCGCGGTTAAATTAATTTCAGCAGTGGCTAAGCGCATTAGTAATCATCATCTACAGCAGGCCCCGCGTAATTATCAAAGCGAGAGAATTGACCTTGGAAGGTTAGGCGCACTTTACCAATCGGACCGTTACGCTGTTTACCGATAATAATTTCGGCAATGCCTTTTTCAGTACTGTCTTCGTTATAGACTTCATCACGATAAATAAACATGATCAAATCGGCATCTTGCTCAATAGAGCCCGACTCACGTAAATCTGAGTTAATTGGACGTTTATCAGCACGTTGCTCTAGAGTACGGTTAAGCTGCGATAGAGCAACAACCGGACACTGCAACTCTTTTGCTAATGCTTTGAGTGAGCGTGAAATTTCGGCAATTTCTAAGGTACGGTTATCTGACAAGCTAGGTACACGCATTAATTGCAGGTAATCGACCATGATCATACTAATACCACCATGATCGCGTGCTATACGACGTGCACGTGAGCGAACATCGGTAGGTGTTAAGCCTGAGGCATCATCAACGTACATTTTGCCTTTTTCCATGAGTAATCCCATGGTTGATGAAAGGCGCGCCCAGTCATCGTCATCTAGCTGACCAGTACGTACTTTAGTTTGGTTAATTCGGCCTAGGGACGCCAGCATCCTCATCATAATTTGTTCAGAGGGCATCTCTAGAGAGTAAATAAGCACTGGCTTGTCTTGAGTCATTGCGGCATGTTCAGCAAGGTTCATAGCAAAAGTGGTTTTACCCATTGATGGACGCGCTGCCACAATAATTAAATCAGATGGCTGCAAACCTGTAGTCATTTTATCAAGATCAGCATACCCCGTGCTCACACCGGTCACACCATCTTGTGGTGACTGGTAAAGCTCTTCTATTTTATCAACGGTTTTTTCAAGTATGTTGTGAATGCTTTGTGGGCCTTCACTACTTTTTGTACGCTGCTCAGCAATTTTAAAGACTTTACTTTCAGCAAAATCAAGTAAGTCGTGGCTAGTACGCCCCTCAGGATTAAACCCCGCTTCGGCTATTTCATTGGCAACACCAATCATTTCACGAACAACGGCGCGCTCGCGAACAATACTTGCGTAAGCGTCAATATTGGCAGCACTTGGGGTGTTTTTTGCTATTTCGGCTAAATACGCAAATCCACCAATACCTGACAACTGGTTATTTTTTTCTAAACTCTCAGAAATTGTGATTAAGTCAATCGGATCACCAATTTCAGCAAGAGCTGTCATCGCCTCAAAAATAAGCTTATGGGTACGGGTATAAAAATCCTGCGCCACAACAAGTTCAGCTACGCGATCAAATGCTTGGTTATCAAGCATCAAACCACCTAAAACAGATTGTTCAGCTTCTATTGAATGGGGAGGAACTTTAAGAGTGTCGACTTGCTTATCTGGTTTGGCCATAACTTCACAGTACTAAAATTGAATAGCTCTATTCTATCGACTTGGCGGGGCTGTGCAAATAGCAAAGCAGGAAATCTTTTCCTGCTTTTTGTTACTTAAAATAAAATAGCTAATTATTGACGTTTAAGTTCGATAACACCGCTAATAGTATTCATCTCTACGCTAGCATCAGTGCCATTAGTATTAAACTTAATTCCACTTGCTGGGCCATATTTGGCTTTTTGTACTTGATCGTTAGTTAACTGGTTGTCAATTTTACCGCCAGCGTGTGCTTCCACCTCAAATTGTGCTGATAAATCAGCAGGGAAATAAAACGCAGCGTTACCACTAACAGATTCAAAACTCACATCAGCATCACTCAGAAGGCGGTTAATTTGTACCTTAACTTCGCCATTAACGGTGCTTATTTGTAACTCTTTAATTGTATCTAAATTAAAGTTAATATCGCCATTTACGTTTTCTAAGCGAATATCATTGGCCGTCGAGTTTGATGTAATATCGCCATTAACCGCACTAAAACGAACTTCACCGCTAGATTGCTGATCATCAATCGAACCATTAACAGTTTCAAATTGAACTTTACCATTAAGTGCTTTTGCCTTAATGTCACCATTTACAGTGGTCAGCTTAATATCGCCATTAAGATCGTTTACTGTAATAGCCCCATTAACTACATCAATTTCAGTACCTTTTTGTAACTCTTTGGCCGTTATAGATGCATTAACACCCACAAATTCTAGCGCACTACTTTTTGGCATAAAAATAGTGAGCGTTGAGCCATTGTTGTTATTATCCCAATTAGAAAGTTCAGGCATTTTCACAATAAACTGGGTTTTATTACCCTGTGTTTTAAGTGTGTAGCCTTGTGCCTTATCATCAAGTTCACCGGTTACTTTAAATTGATTTTTATCCCAACCTGTCACTTTAATATCACCACGCTGGTTTTCAATGTGGATCACCCCAGCATTGGGTACCTCAATTTGCTGATCTATTTTTTCACCAGCAAATACGGCCATGGGTAATAAAGCGATCCCTAATATTATTGCTTTCATTTATTTCTCCTAGATGTGTTGCCAACGCGGTGCATGCACCTTGTTAATTAAGTCGAGTTGTTGTTGATAAACTTGCGCTAACATAGACAATAGCGCCTTATTTTTTGGTTCATTTTCAAGAGTTTGCTTTATTGCTTGCTCTGCATCTTCAAGTTCTTGTAACTGTACTTGCCAGTTGTCGGTCAATGCTGCTTGGCTTTGATATTGCACTAGTAAACTTTGTTTTTGTTTAGTAAAAAACTCACTCATTGCCACTGCAGTATTTGCCTCTGGTACTTTAAATAACAACACTGTACTCACTAAAGCCGCGGTAAAACATGCAGCAATGGCGGTGAGTTTTGGCCAATATTGATTGCTATTAATAGCGGGCTGATTATCAGCTATTATTGCGCGCTCAATCCCATCCCACAGTTCTTTTTTTGGTGGAATATTTTTATCTAACTGGGTTAAAGACTCATTTAAGTAGTCATCAAAATTTGTTTTACTCATTTTCATACCACTGCTTTAATAGTTGCCTTGCACGATGATATTGCGCCTTACTAGAGCCTATCGCCATGCCTAACAGGGTTGCAATTTCCTCATGCCTATAACCTTCTACTGCATAAAGCACAAATACCATTCTTGCGCGCTCAGGCAGTCTAACAATTAATTTATCTAGCCCGTTTAATCCGTTACAGTCATGTGCAGCTTGTTCATCCATTCCGCTTTGCTCAAAGCTAATTACTTTATTAAGCCAATGTTTTTGCCTGCGCACATAACTAATAGCAATATTACTGGCGACACTGTAAAGCCAAGTGGAAAACTGCGAACGTCCATCAAATTGCGCTATTTTGTTCCATACTTGCACAAACACTTCTTGGGTAGCATCTTGTGCATACTCTTCATCGGCTATAAGCCTCAGGCATAAGCCATAAACTTTTGCTTTATGCATGTCATAGAGCGCTTTATAAGCTAACTGGTCGCCGTTTTTAACTTGATCAATAAGCATTTGCTGCACTTGATCAGTTATTGGCTGATTAGCGTCCATTAACATCGCAAATTTTTCCTGTTTATAATTATGTAATTGCAATTTAACTTATAAGACGCGCAGAAGAATAGAAAGGTTTAAATAAAATAAAAAATATTTGTAAAAATGAAGGTTTATTTTAGAAAGGTGTTTGATTTTACCCACAACAAACAATTTATTGCTTTGGGTTATAAATTTTAGACACAAAAAAACCGTGCAAAGCACGGTTTTTTTAGCTTAATTTTAAAAATTAAGCTTCAGCAATAACGATTACTTTAATAGTAGCTGTTACGTCTGAGTGTACTGCGATTGCAACGTCAAATTCGCCAGTCTCACGGATAGTACCTAGAGGTAAACGAACTTCTGATTTAGCAACTTCAACACCAACAGCTGAGATAGCGTCAGCGATGTCACGAGTACCGATTGAACCGAATAATTTACCTTCGTCACCAGCTTTAGATACTAATGTAACTTCTGCTAATGCTTCAAGTTTGTCAGCGCGTGCTTGTGCTGCAGTTAACTGTTCAGCGATTTTTGCTTCTAGTTCTGCGCGACGTGCGTCAAACGTTTCAATGTTTGCTTTAGTTGCAGGAACTGCCTTACCTTGTGGGAAAAGGAAGTTACGTGCGAAGCCAGATTTAACTACAACCTGGTCACCTAGGCCACCTAGGTTAGCGATCTTATCTAGTAGAATAACTTGCATGTTTCTACACCTTTTAAAAACGTGTTAATCCGCTGCTTACTTATGTAAGTCAGTGTATGGAAGAAGGGCTAAGTAGCGAGCACGCTTAATAGCAGTTGCTAGCTGGCGCTGGTATTTAGCGCTAGTACCTGTGATACGGCTAGGTACGATTTTGCCACTTTCTGTAACATAGTTTCTAAGAGTAGCTAGATCTTTGTAATCGATTTGTTGTACGCCTTCCGCTTTAAAGCGGCAGAACTTACGACGTCTGAAATAACGTGCCATGAGATTAATTCCTCAAATAATTCTTTCTATATGCTGAGCATGCAAAACCAATTGGCTAAGGCCGTTACGACCTTCGTGGCGATTTAAAAAACCACTCACTTGCAATGCCTGCCCAACGTGCAAATGTTGAGTCTGTTGTTGCATTTGCTTACCACTGGCAACCACCTGAAGCCTAACATAACTGTTACGGTTAAGATCTGCTTCAACTTGCATTGATTTATGTTCTACAACAAAAATACAATGCGGTATGCCCGCGGGGCTTTGGCTAAACTTGGGTGTTTTACAAACTACCCCCGATATAACCAGCTGATTCGTATATGGGCTAACCATTATAGTAACTGCTGACTACGTGCCATGCTAGGACTCAAAACAATTAAGCAGCTGGTGCTTCTTTCTTCTCTTCTCTTACAAGAGGAGACGCTTCAGTTACAGCGTTTTTAGTACGCATAACTAAGTTACGAAGCACTGCATCGTTGTAGCGGAAAGTAGTTTCTAGCTCGCTGATTACTTCAGTTGGTGCTTCAACGTTCATAAGAACATAATGAGCTTTATGAAGCTTGTTGATTGGGTAAGCCAGTTGACGACGGCCCCAGTCTTCAAGACGGTGGATAGTACCACCTGCTTCAGTGATAGAACCAGTATAACGTTCGATCATACCAGATACTTGCTCACTCTGATCAGGGTGAACCATGAATACGATTTCGTAATGACGCATGGATATTCCTTACGGTTAATAGAGCCTTCTACCGTTTCGGCCGGTCGGTTTAAGGCAAGGAATTAATAGTTTAAAAGCCGAAATGAGCGCGCATTTTACGCTTAGTAGGATAATTAAGCAAGCAGGTTTTTTAAGCTTTGATAGATAAGTGTTAAAGGTTTCGGGTTTCGGGTTTCGGGTTTCGGGTTTCGGGTTTCGGGTTTCGGGTTTCGGGTTTCGGGTTTCGGGTTTCGGGTTTCGGGTTTCGGGTTTCGGGAAGATATTATTGGATGCTCCCTTTATATCAATAAGTAAAATAAAGATAAGTGTTTAATATTTACTAGGTAGGCGCGAGCTTGCTCGCGTGAAAAGCGTAGCCTTTAATTACTTAAGCCCTACATTTGCCCCTAAAATATAAACATTTACTCAAATCTAAAGTCGTGCAATTATTAAGCAACACATTATTTAATAAGGATATTTATGAAGCTTTTACTATCGCTTGTGTTAATACTTACTTTTAGTACGCCTTTTTTAAGCTATGCAGACACCGCTACAATCGACATAACCGTGGGTAAAAAGGTCATTCTTCAATCAAAAATACTTAATGAAGACAGACCTCTCAGAATCTTCATACCTGAAACCGTAAAAGACGATCAGCCGCTTTACGTTATTTATTTACTTGATGGTGTTGAACACTTTCATACGGCGTCTGGCGTAATCAAATCCCTTGTTGATTACGATCAGATACCTAATGTCATGCTTGTTGCTATTGATACAACTAACCGTGTTCGTGATTACTTACCCAAAGTACAAGGGGAGCCTAAAACGGAGTTTCAAACCTTTGTTAAAAAAAAATGGCCTGACGCAGGGCAAACCGATAATTTTTTAAAGTTTGTGTCTGGCGAACTCATGCCCTTCATAAATAGCAACTACCCTACTAATGGTTACAACACCTTAATTGGTCATTCTAATGCTGGTACATTAGCGCTTTATACTTTAGTTAATCAGCCAGAATTATTTAACAACTACATAGCTATAAGCCCAAACAGTTGGTGGAGTGATGAAGAGTTAAAGAATAATATTATTAAATACACTAAAAACCCTAAAGGCGCTCAAGCGTTATTTATTAGTGTAGCAAGTGAAGGCGCACGCTTTTATACAGGTGCATTAAATATTTTAGTAAATTTAGAGCAACAAATGCCCACGCAGCTGAAATGGGAATATAAGCATTACCCCTCTTTTACTCATATGGGCACCATACTTCCAGCACTTAGCGATAGCTTAATTCACTTATTTAGCGACCTAATATTTAAAGTGACTGACGAGCACGGAAAATTTGCGGATGTATCATTGATTACCGGTTATTACCAAGCACTTAGTGATAAGTACGGATTTGAGCTTAAAATTCCACAAGATGTGTACGTAGAATTTGCCCACCGCCAGCAAAAGTTTGGCAACACTAAAAAAGCGATAACGACGCTTAAACACTTTACTCGCGATTACCCAAATGCAGCTTACTCCCACATGCGATTATCGCAAGGCTACACGGCTGACAAACAGTTTAAAGAAGCCGTTACCAGCATGAAACACGCACTAGAACTTGCTAAACAGAACTCGCGTGACCCATTGTTAATCGATGCACTGCAAGATATGGTGAATGAAGCCCAAGCCAATTTGTAGCTGATTTAATTCCAAGCGCTTTTTAGCTAACGATAATTACGAGCTTCGCTCGTCCCGTCAGCAAGCTGTACGCCTACAATTAGAACCAAACTCGGTATCAAGGTTTATTGTAAACGCCGAGCTTGCTCGCGTGAAAAGCATAGCTTTTTAAAGACATTAGCCTATAAACAAAAAAACCGATGCTTAAACTAAACATCGGTTTTTCTTTGGCTGAAAGCTGATAGCTAAAAACTGACTGCTTGTCTTTATCACTTCCCTATCGCTTCTTTGGCGAATAGGTGCTTTATTGGCCCAAGGTTATCAACGAGTGAAAGCCCTACTCCACGAATAAGCTTTTTAACTGGGTTTGCACCTTCAAATAGCTCTTTTAGCCCTTGCATCATGGCGATGTGTTTTTGTGCGTCGAGCTTACGGGTGCGCTCGTAATCACGCAGTATGCGCGTACTGGCAAATTCTTTGACGTCTTGACTTAGTAGCTCAATTAAATAAGCGGCATCTTTTAGGCCCAGGTTCATACCGAGCCCTGCTAATGGATGAATGGTATGCGCTGCATCGCCCATTAACACCACCTTGCCATTAACCCATTGTTGGGCGTAACGCATTTTAAGTGGGAATGCGACGCGCTTACTTTGCACTTCACATAAACCACATTGGCCATCTATGGCAGCCATAACTGCTTTATTAAAGGCTGTGTCGTCCATTGCTAACAATTCATCGCAATGATTGGGGCTGGTTGACCACACAATTGAATGAGTATGCTCATCGCTTAGTGGTAAAAACGCTAGTGGCCCGGTTGGTAAAAACACTTGGCGTGCGGTATTTTCATGTGACTCTTTGGTTTTAACTGTCGCTACTAACGCATGGTGATCGTAATCTTTAAAGCTCAGCGCCATATTAAACTGTTTACGAATCGCTGAATTTGCGCCATCAGCCGCCACCAGCAACTTAGCAATAATAGGTTCGCCAGTTTTTAAATTAATAAATACATCAGACTCACTTTGATGTATTTGCTGATACTCGGTATCAAACATCAGTGTGGCATTACTTTGTTGCTCAAGCTCTTTTATTAGCGCAAAGCGAATAATATCGTTTTCAACTATGTGCCCTAAATGCTCAAGCTCAAGTTGCTCGTTATTAAAGGCTATTTTTCCAAAGCTGTCGGCATCACGAACATCCATGTGCGTATAAGCACAAGCACGCTCAGCTATTATGTGTGGCCATACATTTAATTGCTCCAGTAAGGTCTGGCTGGCAATACTTAGTGCACTAACTCGTAAGCCATAATCATCACTCGGTGGAGCTTGAGTTGGCGCAGCATCTAACACAGCCACGCTAATATTCGCTTTAGCAAGCCCGAGCGCCAGCGTTAACCCAACGCAGCCACCACCCACTATACAAACCTGTACTTGTTTCATAAACGTGTACCTTGTTTAACTTGACCCATTAATTGTTTTGCTAATGGGGCTTTTAATGCAGGGAATAAATCCATTGAAAATAGCCCAATACTTCGACCAAGCGCTAACACCCGTGATGAGTTTGAAAAAAGTCTGACCAGAGCATCGGTCAATGTCATTACGGTGTTTATATCATCACGGCGCTTGATTGAATATTGACGAGTAAAAGCATAGCTACCTAAATCATGTTCACTGTTTGC
Source organism: Pseudoalteromonas sp. 11L1 (assembly GCF_055397545.1). Next base: position 92,173 of record NZ_AP041141.1, read on the forward strand.
CATTAAGTTACTCAGCACTTGTACGTCGCGCAGCCCTAAATTAAAGCCTTGTCCTGCAATAGGATGAATTGCGTGTGCCGCGTTGCCTATCACCACTGTGCGGTGCGTCGTTAACGATTCTATTTGCCCATAAACTAGAGGGTAGCTAGCGCGCATACCGACTTTTATAAACTGTCCTGCACGATAACCAAAGGCAGTTTGCAGCGCACTTATAAAGTCTGGTTCACTTAGCGACATATACTGCTCAATATGTTCTTGGCGCATACACCATACTAACGAATAGCGGTTATTACTCATGGGTAATAAAGCCATAGGTCCATTTTGGGTAAACCGCTCAAACGCCTGATGATGGTGCCCACCAGCGACTTCTATATTGGCAATAATCGCACCTTGTTCATAAGGCTGGGTATTGAAGCCGAGCTCCAATAAATTACGAGTTGGCGACTGTGCACCGTCGGCAATCACCAACAGCTTAGCACTCAGTTTTTCACCACTTTGTAGTGTAAGTTCATTACTATCGGCATTTTGTTTTATCGCTGTTACGCTATCTGGGCAAAAAAGCGATATGTTTGATTGCATTAAACGCTGATGCAGCGCTCTGCCAAATGGGTTTACCTCTACCACATAACCTAATGAGGGTTTTGCAAACTCATCACACTGTATATGGGTTTTACCAAAGTGCCCTTTGTCTGACACACTCACTTTTTTTATGGCCGCAGCATAGGGAGCGTTCATTTCAAATAAATTGAGGCTTTGTAAATACTCTACCGACTGCTGGGCAAGTGCGATACTTCTGTCATCAAAGCTTGGATGATAATCAGTGGTTACTTGATTTGCTTCAATTACAGCAATATTTAAGCTGGGATTTTTTTTACTTATACTTAGAGCACAACTTGCGCCGACTAAACCACCACCAATTACTACAATATCAAACTGCTTAGCCACTTTTATCTCCAAGCTTATGCGTTTTTAGCGCTTTGCATTAACGCTTCTATTTCACTAATTGTTTTAGGCACGCTAATGGTTAAGTTGTCGTGACCTGAATCAGTTACTAATAAGTTATCTTCAATACGAATACCTATACCTTGGTATTTTTGAGGCGCATTTGAGTCTTTACTAATATACAGCCCAGGCTCAATGGTTAGCACCATACCCGGCTCTAAGACACGCTCTTGGTTATTAACCTTGTAATCGCCCACATCATGAACATCAAGCCCTAACCAGTGACCAAGACCATGCATGTAGTATTCTTTACAGGCACCTTGTGCCATTAACTCATCAAAATCGCCGGTTAAAATACCTAAATCAAGTAACCCTTGGGTTAGTACTTGCATAGCGAGTTTATTTGCCTGAGATAAAAGGCCACCGGGTTTTATTTCGCTAAATGCGATTTCTTGCGCTTTAAGTACAATATTATAAAGCGCAGCTTGCTCAGTGCTAAATTTACCGTTAACGGGGAAGGTACGTGTTATATCGGCGGCGTAGCCTTGTAGCTCACAGCCTGAATCAATCAGTACTAAGTCGCCATTGTTTAATACGTCGCTATTTTGGGTGTAGTGCAAAATATTGGCGTTATCGCCACTGCCGACAATAGTGCCATAAGCAGGATGTGGCGCACCGTTCATTGCATAGTGATGATGAAGCTCTGCCTCTAGTTGAAACTCGGTTGCGCCAACGTGGGAAAAACACATGGCTCGCATGTGTGCTCGAGCACTTATTTCACAGCCCTCACGCATAATGTTAATTTCGCCTGGCGATTTAAATAAGCGCATTTCATGCAATAAAGGGCGAATATCTTTAATTGTACTCGGTGCTGTATCCCCTTTTTTAGGGGCACTGCGCAAAGTGTTAAGCATTGAAAATACTTTGCCATCAAAGGCAGGATACGTCCCTTGTGCATAAAATAAAATCTGTTGGCCGTTCACCAAATTCAATAATTGTTCATTTAGCTCACTAAGTGCATAAGTTTTGTCGAATAAGTATTCGCTTTGTGCTTTTTCAAAACCAATGCGTCTGCCGTGCCATACCTCTGCAAGTTTGTCTTTATCTAAACAAAATAATAGTGAGGGTGTATCACTGTTTTTGCAAAGCACCAACACGGCATCGGGTTCGTTAAAACCAGTTAAGTAAAAAAAGTCACTGTCTTGTCGAAACGGATAATGAGTATCACGGCTACGCGTGAGCTCCGTTGCAGCGGGAATTATAGCAATACTGTTATTATCCATTGCCGCCAATAAACGCTCGCGGCGCGCTTTAAACTCTGACTTTTGTATTTCAACCATTAATAACTAACCCATTACTTTTATTGTGTTGCTCAATTAATGCAGTGTTTTTTTGTTGCTTTGTGGATTTTGCTCTTTGCCTAGCTCAGCAAAACACAATAGCGCCGATACACGGACGTACTCAATTACTTCATGGAGTGCTTGGCTATCTTCTTCGGTTTCTTCAAAGGTTGTATCTAGGCGTGTAATCTCGCTAAAGTCGCTGATCACTTCTTTTACATCTGCCGACAGCTTGCCATAATCTTTTTGCTTTAAGCCAAAACCCAACATAAACCCAGCTACCCATGATACGAGCCCGTTAGCCTGATCGATGAGTGTTTCGTCATCACTAGGTAAAAACAAGTCAAATTGAAACTCTTCGTTATTAAAACTTTCAACCACTTGTTGATAAATTTGGCCAAAAAACTGTTTTAAATCGTTGCTAAACGACTCGCCATCATTAAATACATCGCTCAGTAAGCCTAAGTATTCTTTATCGTCAATGCTTAGCCCACAAGCAAGTAAGCCGCTAATAACGCCATGCGCTTCTGCGGGTGATACAAATATTTCATTTTTCTCTAAAAGAAGTTGGGCTTTTTCGTAATCTGGTAAGTTATTCATAATGACGTCTTCGCTTTGCTAATTAAAGCAATGCTACCACTCGATAAAAAGCAACTCCAATGAATTCTATGACTGAGGTCAAAAGCAAGCGATTGAAAAGCAAATTGAGTTCAAAAAGCAATCTTAAAAGTAAATACAAGATTAGGGTCTGTTGACCCTTCAAGGTTAAATTTGCAGCAGTCTGTTTGGTATTTAGGCAAGGCAGAGCCTATGTGGTGTGGTTATTCCCCATAAATAGGCGATAACGCAGCATCAATGCCAAACAGGCGCTGCCCGAAGAGTTCTGCCTAGGGGCGATTTACTCTTTGTTGCCTACATGGATGTAGGTAAGGGGCGTGAGCAGGACGCGGAAGCTTTGCTCGGTTTTTACTTAGCCCACTAGGTTACAAACCTCGCGCCGCGATTAACCCCCCCCTAGTTTGAACAAATTTTAATCCGCAAAGATCAACAGACCCTAAATTTGGAGGAAAACTGAGCGAACAGTTTAATTTTTTACGATTGGGGTTTAAGGATTGGAATATGTCTTATATACTAAATTTGTTCCCTGGGGTGCAGGAGCTTGGTTAAGTCCCTGAGCCGATAAATTTTATACCAGGATTTTTGTTCGTTTACTATTGTGCAAGCTCGGCATGTACCGAGAAGCCTACGGTAAACCGCAGATTTCCGCCCTGAAACCTCAAGGTTTCAGGACTGACACCGGGCACCGCATTCTCGGGGAACACCTTCCTTTATAGCTTAGGTTCTCAAGCATTTCTTTATAACTAAATATTCCCTATCTTTCGTCTTTAAATATATCGAACTGCGTTTCCACAGCCCGATATTAAACTTATTTCTAACACCTATCCCTTTGTCTTTTTAATGCCTAACACTACTTAAACCAACCTTGAAAGCGCTCCATCAGCATATAGTTAACGGGAACAAGTAATAAGGTTATAAAAGTCGCAAATATAATCCCAAATCCTAAGCTTACTGCCATAGGTATTAAAAACTGCGCCTGAGTCGCCTTTTCAAACAGCAGCGGCATTAAACCTATAAAAGTGGTTAAACTGGTGAGCATAACCGGGCGAAAACGCGATGCGCCAGCAAGTTTAACTGCCTCTATTAAATCGCCACCTTCGCTGCGTTTTTTATTAATGAAATCGACTAATACAAGCGAATCGTTCACTACAACCCCTATTAACGCAAGCATACCTAGTAGGCTCATAATGGTTAAATCCATACCCATTATCCAGTGCCCTACTACTGCGCCAATAATGCCAAATGGAATAACACTCATAACAATAATTGGTTGCATGTATGACTTAAACGGAATGGCCAATAACGCATAAATTATAAAAAACACAAACACTAACGCCCAAGCCAGTGAGCCAAACGACTCTCTTTGCTCTTTGGCTTCACCTTCGAGTTTGTAATCAACACCTGGGTATTGCTGCATTAACTCGTCTAAATATTGTGCTAGGTCGGCTTGAAGCACCGTCATGTTGGTGTTGTTTTTTTCAATATCAGCCGTCACGTTTAGTGTGCGATAACGATCAATACGGTTTATGGTTGATGGGCTTTGCCCTGCCGTAAGCGTTGCCACATGCGACAATGGTACAGAACCGCCATCGGGAGTATTTATTAGTATGTTTTGTAAATCAGCTACAGAGCGGCGCTCATCAATAGGTAAACGTACCATTACACGCACGTCGTCTCGTCCGCGTTGAATACGCTGAACCTGCGAGCCAAAAAACGAATTTCGCACTTGCCCTGCTACATTTACACGATTTAAACCAAGCGCCAAACCTTGTTGCGTAAGCTCTATACGCAACTCTTCTTTACCGTCAGACATACTGTCGGCAATATCAAACACCGTTGGGTACGTTGCTAAACGATTTTTAATATTATCAGCTACATCTTGCAATATTGTTAGTGAAGTACCACTTAGTTGAACGTCTATTGGGTCTGAACTTCGGCCAATTTCAGCTCTAAATGTTAGGCTTTCAGCGCCAGGAATAACACCAATTAAATCGCGCCATTCACTTGCAAGCTCGCGTGAGCCTATGTCTGATTCACGCTGCTCAGCAGGTGTTATCTCAAAGCGTACCGCTCCGGAGTTAGACGCACCACCGCGTCCGCCTGTAGTGGCTAATATATTTAAAATAACGCTTTCGCCTGTATTAGGATCGCGATATTTGTCTTGTAATTGCTGCGCTTTTTCGGACATATCAATCACGTATTTATTGGTTACTTCAAACGGTGTACCTGTTGGCAGTGTTAGATTGACTCGTACAGTTTCGCTAGGAATTCGTGGGAAAAAGATAAACTTAGTCCAACCACTGGTGATCATGGTTAAAATAATAAAAAATACCCCCACAAATAAACTAACCGTTGCTAGTTTATGGCGTAACGCAGTGTTTAATATAGGTTGGTAATATTTTAAAATTGCACTTTCAAAGCCATCTGCAAAGCGTTGTTGAATCGCTTCAAGCTTAGATGGTTCACCTTTTTGATGGCGTAGTTTTATGTATTTTAAATGTGCTGGTAACACAAATTTAGATTCAATTAGCGAGAACAATAAAACTGGAATAACGACTACCGGAATTTGTGCAAATAAGGCGCCGCGCGCCCCTTCAATAAATGCTAAAGGTAAAAAGGCAGCAACAGTCGTCAGTACACCAAAGGTAACCGGAGTCGCCACTTCTTGAGTACCCAATATAGCAGCCTGCTCACCCGATTTTGCCGTTTTTAAATGGGTATACACGTTCTCGCCGGTTACTATGGCGTCATCAACTACAATACCAAGTACTAAAATAAAGCCGAATAAGCTCATTATATTTAACGTTACACCAAAAATTGGCATCGCGATAAATGCGCCCATAAACGATACTGGAATACCAATAAACACCCAAAATGCAATTGCTGGGCGTAAAAATAGCGTGAGTAGTGCCAGTACTAAAATACCACCCTGTAAAGCATTACTGGTTAAGGTGGCGATACGGCTTTTAACTAGCTCTGAATCGTCGTCCCAATAACTTAGTTTAAAACCTTGTGGTAGCGTGGCTTGCTGTTCTTCAATGTAGTTTTTAACATCGTCTGCCACGGTTATCGCGCTTTGCGGGCCAATTCGGTAAACGTCTATAAACGCCGCTTGCTTACCATTAAAACGGGTGCGTACTGGCGTTTCTTCAAAATCGTCTTTAATTGTAGCAATATCACCTAAGCGGATAATCGTTCCGTCGGCTTGGTTTTTTACTACTATGCTGGCAAATTCATCTTTACGATAAGCCTGCCCTTTTGAGCTAATTAGTACATCGCCACCTTCTGTTTTTAAGTTACCGGCAGAAATATCAGAACTTGAATTAGCAATAGCACTCGATATTTGCGCAAGGCTTAGGCTATATTGGCGAAGTGTATCTTGGCCAACTTCAATGGCTAACTCGTAGTCTCGTACACCACTTAGCTCTACCTGCGTTACGTTAGGCAAACGCAGTATTTGATCTCGCACTTTTTCGGCATATTCACGCGTTTCTTTTTCGCCATAATCGCTTGATACGGTAACAGCTATTACTTCTCTTTTGCGCTCAGCCAGCGCAACAATCGGTTTTTCTGCATCGCCAGGAAACGTATTAATCGCATCTACTCGGCTTTTAATATCAGCTAATAACTCACGAGGATCGTAACCGCTTTCAACCTCAATAGTTACAGAGCCGGAGCCCTCTGACGAGCGGCTAAATATTTGTTTAATGCCCTCTAAGTCTTGCACGGCCTCTTCTATACGAATTGTTACACCCTGCTCTACATCTTCAGGGGTTGCACCACGCAGGCTAACACCTACGCTTATCATGTCTGTTTCGAAAGACGGAAACACCTCAAGTGGTATTTTACTCGATAAACTAAATAGTCCCGACAACAACAAAGTTACTAACAATAAATTGGCAGCAACATGGTTTTTAGTAAACCAAGCAATCATACTTTATCTCCTTGCTTGGCTGCGCGACGTTTTTTTATTAACTCTTCAACACTAATACCAAGCTCTTTTGCTTTTTGCTCAAGTTGCTCTCGCGACGGGCGCATACCTTTAGGGTTTTTTTCCTTTGGCTCTTCACCTAAAATACTCACTTTAGTGCCCGAACTCACTTGACCAAGTGGCGTGATAACCAACTTGTCGTTTGCTTTTAATCCTGTCTTGATCATTGCTTGGTTTGCGTTTTGCCATGCAAAAGTAACGTCTTTACGTTTTAGTACATCACCCTCAACTACGTAAACATAGGTGCCTTGATAAATTGTACTGTTGGGAATGATCAACGCATTTTGTACCGTTTTACCCGCTATTTGCGCCTTAATGTATTGCCCTATTTTAATTGGGTATTGGTTACTCTCGGTTGATTTATATGGGTCGTCTATTTTTGCTACCACGTAAAGTTGCTGCGCGTTTTCGTCAATTGCGCCCTCGGTGCGTGCCAATTGGCCTTGCCATGTTTGTTCGCCAACTAAATCAGAGCTAAATTTAACTAACGAACCGGCTTGGTTTTTAGCACCATCACGGTATTGCTCTGGCAGGTTTACAAACGAAAGGTCTTTATTTTTTATTGGTAAACGAATTTCTACGCTATCAATAGCGTAAATCGTGGCAAGTTGGGTATTGTTACTCACTACTTGGCCTAAATCGACGCTGCGACTCAGTATGCGCCCAGCATAAGGTGCAGTAACCTTTGTACGCTCTAAATCAAGCTCTGCTTTTTCAAGTGTAGCTTGAGCCGATAACACTTGTGCCTGCGCCGCTGCTAATTGTGGCTCACGTAATACCAAGCTGCTGGCTTGGCTTGAACCACCAAGGCGCTTCCAATCAGTCAGTGCTTGTTGCCCGCGGGCTTTTTCTTCCAGTAAGCTTTGCTCTGCTGTGAGTAAGTTAGCTTTTGCAGATTTAACCTCTGCCTGATGATCTCTATCATCAAGCTTTAGTAACACATCGCCTTTTTCAAAAAAACCACCTTCTCTAAACTCATCACTCACGTCGATGATTTGCCCTGATGCTTGAGCAACAAGTAAGCTTTGTGTACGAGGCTTTACTGTACCGTAGCTGTCTATCATTACTTGGTAACTTTGAGGCACAAGCTCAAGTACAGATACACTAATTGCTGCTTTTGGTGCTGAACTAAAGCGTCTCGCCTCTGGCGGATTACTCTTAATAAAAAATACAATTAAAAGAGCGGTAACAACAACCGCGGCTGGAATAATAATTTTAGCTGTTTTAGTGTTCATCGTTATTGCTCTTTAAGTCGCTTGACGGGTTTTCAAAATCACCACCGAGGGCAACATGTAGGTTAATTCTATTTGCGATTAATTGGTTTTTAATTTGTATTAATGAACTTTGCGCATCGAACGAGCGCCCTTGTGCATCCAATACTGTGGTGTAAGTGACCAAGCCACTTTGATATTGCTCAAACGATAATTGCTCGGCCGCAAGTGCATTTTTTTGTGCTTCGAGGGTGCTAGTGTACTGCGCTTTTAAAGACTGCTGCTGCGATATTGCATTTTCTACATCAGCAAATGCATCGTACAGAGTTTGCAAGTATTGTTGCTCTTGCTTTTGAGTATTCAGACGCGCTATTTCTTCATTGGCTTGTAAACGCCCTCCCTCAAAAATAGGTGCCGAAATACTTCCTAGCAAAGACCATGCAAGGCTTGAAGGAGAAAACAAATCACTCACCCTGTCTGTGCTATCACTTAAGCTAGCAGTTAAGTTTAAACTCGGAAAGCGTTGCTTATGTGCGTAAGCCAATGACGCATCGGTAGCTAATAACTCATACCAACTGGCAAGTAATGCGGGCTTTCGGGTAATGAGCTCTGAAGGAATACCAACTGGAATTTCGGTATCAACAACCGGTAAGTCAGTGCTTGCTGCAATAGCTCCTTTTGGGTACTCACCTAGTAAGCGCTCAAGCACTCGTGCTGCACTTGATAAACTCGCTATTTGAGTGGCAATGCGTGAGCGTTCGTTATTAAGCTCATTGCGGGCTAAATAAACATCAAGCGCTTCGTTAATACCTTGGCGATAACCCGACTCAATTATATCGAGGTTTTGCTTAGCATTTTCTTCACGGCGCTTATATAAATCAAGTAGCTGCTGCGCAGACACAACATCAAACCAGCCTTGTACAACATCTGAAACCAGTTGCTGTTTAGCTTGTTCAAAACGCGCTTTTTGAGCTAAATATGAAAGGTTAGCTTCTCGTTTTGAATCTGACAGCTTACCCCATAAGTCAACTTCGTAATTTAAGTTTAAGCTGACAGAGCTGGCATTATTATAGCTAACAGGCCGGTTACCTTTACTGCGGCTAGTACGCGAAGATAAATCTAAACTAGGCCATAGAGCTGATCCGGTTGCTATTAGTTGCTGCTTAGTAATAGCGACATCATAGCTGGTTTGTAATAGTTGTTGGTTGTTTTTAAGCGCTTGTTTTACGTATTTATTAAGTAATGGCGTGTGCAGTTGAGTTAACCATTCATCATCCACTTTTAATACCGAACTTGCTGCTTGTTGCTGCCACTGCTGTGGTAAATTATTTGGAGCTTGTTGGCGCTGCGATGGGTTTAAGTTACTCGCACAACCGCTTAGCATTATAATGCTTATTGCTAATAAAGATGGCTTATATTGCCACATCATGTTTAAACCTGATTAGTGCTATTTATGAATGTTATTCAATCACTTTAGCAAACTTTGCTCAATTGACTTTACATAACATTACATAGCTTGCGGTGAAATTGTAAGTTCACTCAATGCGCTAAGTGTTAATACAACTATCAAAAACAAATGAGCAAGCTAACTTTTAATCAGAGAATTAATTTTAACTCTTAAAAAGTTGATATAGAAAATACGGCAGAGTTTGCTATTGGCATTACACCAGCTAAAGCGGAATAAAAATATAAATATATTTGCATATGGAACGCGGTTTAATGCTGCGCCGAACTTAGGACAAAAACAAAAAAGCCTCGCATATGCGAGGCTTTGTATACATTCTTGCGACTAACCGAGTCGACGGGTAACTTGAACAGACTACTGATTACAGTTTCTTTTTCTAGTTACATTGTAAATGGTGCCGACTAACCGAGTCGACGGGTAACTTGAACAGACTACTGATTACAGTTTATTTTTCTAGCTACATTGTAAATGGTGCCGACTAACCGAGTCGACGGGTAACTTGAACAGACTACTGATTACAGTTTCTTTTTCTAGTTACATTGTAAATGGTGCCGACTAACCGAGTCGAACGGTTGACCTACTGATTACAAGTCAGTTGCTCTACCAGCTGAGCTAAGTCGGCACACTAAAACAAAAAGCCTTGCATGAGCAAGGCTTTATATAAATGGTGCCTCGACCCGGAATCGAACCAGGGACACGAGGATTTTCAATCCTCTGCTCTACCAACTGAGCTATCGAGGCACTTAAACAGTGCTAATTAAATGTTATCAAAACACTTAACTAAAATAAATGGTGCCGACTAACCGAGTCGAACGGTTGACCTACTGATTACAAGTCAGTTGCTCTACCAGCTGAGCTAAGTCGGCACACAAAACTGTGTGCTAAGGCACTTTATCAATTTTAAAGATTGATAACTTTTTTGTAAATGGTGCCTCGACCCGGAATCGAACCAGGGACACGAGGATTTTCAATCCTCTGCTCTACCAACTGAGCTATCGAGGCACTTAAACAGTGCTAGTGAACTGCTCTAAGCATTTCACTTTTATAAAATGGTGCCGACTAACCGAGTCGAACGGTTGACCTACTGATTACAAGTCAGTTGCTCTACCAGCTGAGCTAAGTCGGCACACAAAACTGTGTGCTAAGGCACGCGTAAAAATGTTTAAATAAATATCTAAACACCATTACTTTAATAAATGGTGCCTCGACCCGGAATCGAACCAGGGACACGAGGATTTTCAATCCTCTGCTCTACCAACTGAGCTATCGAGGCACTTAACAGTGCTTATTAGTAATCACAACGGATTAATAATTCGACTCCCACATAGCTTTACTGACTGAGCTATCTGGGCGTGCGGCGTATTAAACGAGTTTTACCCTTACAAGTCAACTTTTTTTTTATCCTTTGCAACTGTTTGAACGGTTTTCAAACAACTAACAACAAATCTCGTTCATACCGTGCATTTATTCAACAAAAGAGTTTAAAAAACGTAGTGAATTATTTTTTTTAGGTGTTACGATTAGTCAATAGCTTTCGGTACAGGCTTACCGTTTTAATAAAACCACGATAGGAAAACTCATGCAGAGTAAGTTCTCTTCAGCAATAAAGGGCCTACTACCTATATTTTTAGTTAGTAACCTTATAATTTCCACATTATTTATAGTCGCCTATTCGCTTTACTCACAAAGCAATGCTGAGAACAATGAACTTCCCCAATCCTCTACTATTGCACTCACAAAACTTGCTGAACGCCTTGAGCAGCCCATTGTTGAAGCACTAACAACATACGGGCAAAACAAAGCCAAATTACTTCTTGATATTGCAAGCTTACTCAATAATGACTTTAAATATACTCTGCATCGTTTTAATGCAAATAATAAAGCCGAGTTAGTTTATAGCAATAATAGTATGGTGATTGCACCTTTAGCTGTTAGCAAATACATTAAAGAGCAAAATACTCTGCATCATTTAATCTCATCAGAGGGACAAGTAATTGCTGAGCTTATCATTGAGCAGAAACAACCTTTAATTTCATCATCGACACAAAATTTATCAATGAGTGCATATCTTGCCGCTATTGTTGCTCTGATCGCATTGTTTGCATTCGCTATAGCGTTTAATAAGTACATTAAAAAACGACTACATAAAAATACCGATTCTCTCACTCAAGAACTCAAGGCTATTACACAAAATGATAATTATCAAAGCACGCTTGATGAGCAACTTGATGGAGGGTTAGAAACCGTTGCTCAACAAATTAATTTATTGCTGAAAAAAGTAAGTATGGTTCTAGCTGACGACCAAGCTGCACAAAAAGAATTAAAAAGGCTACAAACCAGTCTGGAAACAGAAGTACAAAGCAGAACATTTGAATTAGAAAAACAAACTCAAAAAGCGTTAAAGGCGAGTGAAACTAAAACAACCTTTTTAGCCACCATGAGTCATGAAATAAGAACACCAATGAATGGTGTTATTGGCACCATTGATTTACTTCGCCAAACAGAGCTTGATGGTGCTCAGCAACGCCTTAGTACTATTATTCGTGAATCCGCATTTTCGCTACTGAGTATTTTAGATGATATTTTAGATTTTTCTAAAATTGAAGCTGGAAAGCTCAACATAGATCCTGTTCCGTTTTCTATTGCAGATACACTAGAAGAAGTAGCCAAGGTATTATCGTCGGTTGCTAAAAACCGTCATTTAGAACTCGATTTATCAATTGCACCCGATATTCCTAATAACCTTATGGGCGACTCAGGCAGGGTTCGCCAAGTGCTATATAACTTATGTAGTAATGCCATTAAATTTACTAGCACCAATGGTACAACGAAGGGGAAAGTAAGAATATCAGTAGAGGTAGCAAATAACACCGCCGATCACTTTACATTGCGTTTTTGTGTAAGTGATAACGGTAAAGGAATGAGCCAATCTCAGTTAAGAAAAATTTTCAACCCGTTCACTCAAGCAGAAAGCTCAATTACGCGAGAGTTCGGTGGAACAGGGCTTGGTCTTTCAATTTGTAAAAGCTTAACCGAGCTAATGCTTGGTACTATACATGTAACAAGCCATGAAGGGATTGGAAGTGAATTTACCGTTGAACTGCCTTTTTCAACTGCAGGTAAAACTGAATTTGCCCATAAAAATACACTTAATGGTAAACATGTCATTATTGTCAGCAGCGACGCAGAGCGCGGTAAAGTAATTTATCGTTACTTGTCATTTATGGGGGCTAAAATAACCTATGCTCATGAACAACAAGATGTAGAAGCTCACCAAGATGCCAAGGATATTATTTGGGTTGTTGATGGCATTGAAGACATGAATAGTATTAGTACCTTACTAAGAAGTTTACTTTACTCACTAGAAGATAATAACCAGCAAATGGTGGTATTAAGTAAATTAGATGAAGCAGTAATTAATCATAAAAGTATTTTTTATATTAATGCTTCTCCATTATGTAAATCTAACTTCATGCTTTCAATTTTGGTGGCTGCAGGTTTGCATAAACCTAAGCAAGTTAAAAAAGCCAGAACGATGAATCACTACCTAAGTTCAGAAGAGGCACTCGCTGCAAATAGGCTAGTATTATTGGTAGAAGATAACCTATTAAATCAAGAGGTACTCACCGAACAATTACATATACTAGGGTACAGTGTAGAGGTGGCTAATAACGGTGAAGAAGGCCTAGATATGTGGCGTAAAAATAGCTACTCGCTCATTTTAACCGATTTACATATGCCAAAAATGTCTGGCTACGATATGGTTGAAAAAATTAGAGAAGAAGCGTCATTGCTCGAATCGATTGACGCACAACCTTATATTATTGCTGTTACTGCTAATGCTCTAAAAGGAGAGAGAGAGCGATGTTTAGCTGTAGGTATTAACGACTTTATTACTAAACCTATTGAGTTAAATGCACTTGAGGACACATTAAAGCAATGGAATGACTTATATAGCAAACAACCACAACAGGTGAATTCGACCGAAAAACCAATCATGCCTATTGATATGGAGTCAGCGAATAATTATATAAATGGCGATGATGCTAAAATAATCCGCTTTTTTAAAATGTATTTAGAGCAGAGCCAAGAACAAATTAAAGCGATTAACTTCGCGGTGCTGCAAAGTAACAAAGCTGAAATTTTATCCGCTTGCCACCAATTAAAATCTATATCGAAGACAGTAGGAGCTAACATTGTTGCTGATTTAGCGCAGTCATTTGAAGATAAGTGTAAAAGTGATGAAATAAAAGCTGATGAATTAATTAAGATGAGAGATGAGCTTGAAATTGAATATTCAAGAGCAGCACAGTTTTTAAAAGAACAAATTAGAAACAACGATCAGCAAGATGACTTGATTTAACTAAAATATTCATCGGTATACACAATATAAAAAAGGGCTCATAGCCCTTTTTTATTAATTATCCTAAGCACAGTTAATTTATTTTTCTACTGGCTTATAACCTTCAATCTCAACTTCTTTACCTTCAAACAAAAAGCCAACCATTTGCTCTTCTAAAAAAGTACGATGCTCTGGATCCATCATGTTTAAATGCTTTTCGTTGATCAGCATAGTTTGTTTATGCTGCCATTGCCCCCAGGCTTCTTTAGAAATATTATTAAAAATTTTCTCACCAAGTTCACCAGGGTATAACTGAAAACCAAGGCCTTCGGCCTCTTTTTGTAACTTTTGACAAAATACTGTACGTGCCATGATTCTTCCCCTTAATGCTAAATATAACGCTATTCTATACTATTGCCGTAATTTGTTTAACCAACTTTTTAGTCGGTGCCGCTAACCCTACTTCTATTGATTGATCGAGTGGATACCACACCAGCTGCTTGTCATTAACAACATCCGGGGCTTTCTCAATATTAAGTACATGCGGGTTAATCCTCAGCTCAAAATGTGAAAATACATGAGTAAAAGGCGTTACTTCATTAAGGTCACTTTTAAGCCCTTGTTGCGCTAAAAAAGTTTCGAGCTCGCTGTACTCATTAAATTCAAAAAATCCAAACAATCCGCCCCAGATACCACTGTTTGGGCGTTTTTCCATAAGCACTTTGTCGTTATGTTTAATAATTAACTGGTGGCAGCTTTTTTTAGGCACTTCTTTTTTAGGTTTAGAGTGAGGAAACTCCTTAACCTTACCTGCGTTAAACGCACCACAACGACTATTTAATGGGCACGCCTCACAATCAAAGCGGCTGCGCGAACATAAGCTTGCACCTAAATCCATCATAGCTTGATTAAACTCTGTAACATTATTTTTAGGAGTAAGTTGTTCACTTAAATGCCAAAGCTGATTTTCTACCTTTTTGACTCCATACCAACCTTCAACCATGAAAAACCGAGCAAGCACTCTTTTAACATTACCATCAAGAATAGGGTGATGCTGCCCCAAAGATAATGATAAAACAGCACCAGCAGTAGAGCGCCCTATTCCGGGTAAATCCATTACTTCTTCAAGCATGCTAGGAAACTGACCTTGGTATTTATCTCGAACTATTTTAGCGGTTTTATGTAAATTGCGTGCACGAGCGTAATAACCTAAACCTGTCCAATGATGCAAAACCTGATCTTCATCAGCATTTGCTAAAGCAATAATATCGGGAAAGCTTTGCATAAACTTTTCAAAATAAGGAATAACAGTGACAACCTGAGTTTGCTGTAACATCACCTCAGATACCCACACTTTATATGGCGTTTTAGCTAATTGCCATGGTAACGTTTTGCGCCCATGAAGGTGATACCAGTCAACTACTTGGTTGGAAAACCAATCTGACTGCTGTTTTTTTAAATCCAACATATTTACTTTTTTACTAATGCTCAATGGCGGCTCAGTCTATTGTAGTGACTGAAAAGATCAAGCTATAACGCCCTAATGCTTGTCAACCTAGCGCTGGTCAGGGATAATACGCAACCATTTTTAAACACATTGTTTTGTCAGGCCAATAATATGAGTGAATCAAGTAACAACAACCTTGAGCAAGCTAAGCAAGAAGGTAAGTATATCCGCACTATTCGTAGTTTTGTAAAACGCGAAGGCCGATTAACCAAAGGCCAAGCTGCTGCAATCGAAAAATGCTGGCCAACAATGGGGCTTGAACATAAAAACGGCCTACTTGATTTAAGCGAAGTTTTTGGCAATGACAATGATGTAGTGCTAGAAATTGGTTTTGGTATGGGTAAGTCATTAGTTGAAATGGCAAAAAATGCACCACACCTTAACTTTATCGGCATAGAAGTTCATCGCCCAGGCGTTGGCGCATGTTTAATGGATGCTGACGAAGCTGGCGTTACTAATCTGCGCGTATTTGAACACGATGCAGTAGAAGTTCTTGCTGATTGTATAAGCGATGAAAGCTTATCAACCTTACAGTTATTTTTTCCTGATCCATGGCACAAAAAGCGTCACCACAAGCGTCGCATAGTACAAACTGAGTTTGCTGAAAAACTCCGCTCTAAATTAAAAATCGGTGGCGTATTTCACATGGCAACCGATTGGGAAAACTATGCAGAACATATGTTAGAAGTAATGCAAGCAGCTCCAGGTTACAAAAACCAATCTGAGACTAACGACTATGTACCTCGTCCTGATTTACGTCCTTTGACTAAATTTGAACAGCGTGGTCAGCGTTTAGGTCATGGCGTATGGGATTTAATGTTCGAACGTACTAAGTAACCGTTAATTAAATAATCAAGTAAGGTAAAGCCATTTATGAGCGTATTAACCAATCCGAGCCTACTATTACTTCGTAACAGTGAAGAGTTAAAAGGTAAATCAATATTGGTGGTCAACTTTGTTCAAGATGGCTTTTTAAATGAGCTAAAAACGCTCAATCCACAAAGTAAAATAACCGCTTTTAGTTATAACCACGCTAATGGTGAATTTGCAAAAAACATATCGGGTATTGACGTAACCATCAGCCACACAATTAATTCGGGCGATTATGATTTGGTAATACTTTATTACCCTAAATCTAAACCTGAGCTATTAATGGCGTTAGACAACATACGTGCTGTGATAAGCAAAGATGCAGAGCTACTCGTTGTTGGCGAAAACAAGAGCGGTGTTAAGTCAATTGAAAAGCAACTCGCCGGTAAGGCTGAATTTAGTAATAAAATAGACTCAGCAAAACATTGTGTTTTATATTCATTTTCAGAACTAACTCTCAATAGCACGTTTGATATTAGTACTTACCATAAAGAGTTTACTGTAAGTGTAAGGGATATTGAGTTTACAGCGGTCAGTATTCCGGGCGTGTTTAATCATGGTGCGCTAGATGCTGGAACGAAAATGCTACTAGAAAATGCTCCTAACTTAAAACACGGAAAAGTCCTTGATTTTGGTTGTGGCGCAGGGCTTATTGCTACTTTTTTAGGTCTAAAAACTCCAGCTCTGACATTTACCTGTAGTGACGTAAGTGCACTTGCAGCCTATGCAACAACACAAACGCTTAAGTTAAATAATGTAAACGGTGAAGCCATACTCAGTGATGGTTTAAATAATATTACTGGCAAGTTTGATTTAATTATTAGCAACCCGCCCTTCCATACTGGGATTGCAACTGACTACAGCGTTGCGGAATCTTTTTTAACCCATGCCAAGCAACATTTAACTAAGGCAGGCAAACTGACTATAGTAGCTAATAGCTTTTTAAAATACCCACCTATTTTAGAAACCCAATTTGACAGCTACCACACAGTATTTAAAAACAATAAATTTGCCGTATACAGTAGCTAAAAAAGTTATTAATATCCTGTCAAAACATAAATATGGGCTATTTTAGCCAAATATTTATGTTTTATAAGTAGATTAGCTAAAAATAAAAAGTGTAATTAAGCTAATCTTTTTACTTCACTTTTTTCTGTTTTTGCTAAACTATTACCTATTAGATTCACAATTGACACGGATGACCTTCTCGCAATGCCCAAAACTGTAAAGCAAAATAGCATTCGTAGCATATTGTTTAAAACTATCATGCTTATAACAGCTATCTGTTTGTTATTATCGCTTTCAATTTCTACCTACTTAAGCGCACAAGAGCAAAAAAAACAGCTCATTAGTAAACTTGTGTTGGTATCTGAGATCATTGCATTTGACGCGATGCCCTCATTACTAAATAAAAATAGGCCTGCAGAAGAAAGACGTTTGAAGCTGCTTCAACAAGTATCATCCGTTACAAATTTACATATATATGCCTTAGATGAGCAAACCAATAAACCAGTGTTTTTTACCAGCTTTAATGCCCGAAAATCACCACCTGTCCCTATTAAAACGGACAACATTGATGACTTTGCTGAACCACAAGTTAGCGATGAGTACATTGAGTACATTACCCCAATACTCAATAATGAACAGCTGCTTGGCTATGTCTATATTAGAGGCAGCTTAGATAACTTAAATCAGCTAATAACTAAAAAGATTATAATTGATATCGTTATTATGGCTTTAATACTTATTTTTATTTCTTTGATTATTTTAAGGCTACAAAAAAGGATTGCCAGCCCGATTGAAAACTTAAGCTTGTTGTTGCAAAACATAGCTAAAAAACATAATTACTATGCGCGTGCGCCTTTAACGAACCTCACTGAAATAACTCGGCTTTCTAATAGCTTAAATGTAATGCTTGCACGCACACAAAGGCAAATAGAGCGCCATGAAGAAGATAAACAAGAAATTAAGCAGCTAAACTCAAACCTTGAAGAGAAAGTGAGTCAACGCACTATTGCGCTCAGAGAGGCCAATAAAGAGCTGTTATCTACTCTAGAAAAGATGCACCAATACCAAACTCAAATTGTCGAAAACAAAAAAATGGCTTCATTAGGGCAAATGGTGGCAGGGGTTGCTCATGAGGTAAATACACCGATAGGACTTGGTATTACAGGCTCCACTTTATTGCGAGATAAACTCGCAGAGCTACAGGTTAATTTTCATAATAAATCATTAACCGCGAGTCAATTTGAGCAATTTACTAATGATGGTATTGAAAACTTAGACCTAATCTATAGCAGCTTAAACCGCGTTGCAGAACTTATTTCTAACTTTAAAAAAGTTGCGGTGCTCAAAGATGATGAAATAACCAGCACTGTTAATTTACAACACTTAATTAACGACACGCTACTGTCTATGGGGCAAGAGCTAAAACTTAAAAACCCAAAAGTTCTTATAAATTGTCCAGCAGATTTAACCGTTGAAAGTAAAAAAGGACCACTACAGCAAGTATTCCATCAGCTTATTTTAAATTCCCTGCTGCACGGCTTTGAAGCTGGCGATGACAATGAAGTACAGATTGATATTGTGGTAACGAAAACAAAAACACAAATTACCTACACCGACAACGGGCTAGGTGTTGAAAATAGTATACGAGCAAAAATATTTGACCCATTTGTAACGTCAAAGCGCGGCCAAGGGGCGAGTGGTTTAGGAATGCATTTGGTTTACAATTTAGTGACTCAAGCATTAGCCGGAGAAATTGTGTTAGATACCGAGTATCAGCAAGGCGCCCGATTTATTATTACACTCTAAAAGCGAAAGAACGCTTTTACCCACTTGAATTACAACTTTATGACCATACTAAGACATAACCAACTAAACAGTTGTATCATTAATGCTGTATTTCACACAATTAAGGAACTTAATTGTGTTTTACATATCACATACATTGATGAAAAGTTGGAAAGTGATATAATTCCGTTTTGAATTAGTCTGATTATTTTAAGTATCTTTAGGTGGTTGATGGATGTATCAATTATTAAAGGGAAATGGCTTCGACTCTACAATTCAAATTATACATTCAACGTTAAGTATCAATTAAGCCGCGGTTTTTAATAATACGTCATAGTAGGTTTGGGCACGCAGCTGTTTATATCTAATTTGTTTTTACTTGTTAACATTTAGATATAATCCTATAATTCTAGTAGTCGGCTCTGATAATCATGCCGATTTTATAAATAAAACACACTCCAAAAAGGTTAATTAAAGATGCAAACGCCAGTCATTCTGATCGTAGAGGATGAAGACGTAACTAGACTAAACCTCGTTAGTTTATTTGAAGCTGAAGGTTACAAAGTTATTGAAGCCATTGATGGCGATGATATGCATGATAAGCTTACAAATAACGATGACGTCAATCTTGTAGTTATGGACATCAACCTGCCAGGTAAAAACGGGCTTATTTTAGCTCGCGAATTACGCCAAAAACGCAAAGTTGGTCTTATTTTCTTAACAGGCCGTGACAACGATGTAGACCGTATTTTAGGTCTTGAAATTGGTGCTGATGACTATATTACTAAGCCTTTCAACCCACGTGAATTAACTATTCGTGCACGTAACTTAATTACGCGTACCGCACTAGGTGGTGAAGAATCAGCTATTGAAACCAATGGCGTGATCACCTTTAACGGTTGGGAACTTGACGAAAACAGTCGTTGCCTTACTTCTCCAAATGGAGATGCAAAACGTCTACCGAAAGGGGAATACAGAGCACTGCGTTTAATGCTTGACTCACCAGGTCGTATATTTAGCCGTGAGCAACTAATTAAACACATGACTGGCCGTGAACTTCGCGCTAACGACCGTACAGTTGATGTTACTATTCGACGTATTCGTAAGCACTTTGAAAGCGACAATTCAACGTCTGAGTTGATCAGCACCATTCATGGTGAAGGTTACCGCTTCATTGGTAAAATCGACAGCTAATTAGTTTTTTATTCTAATTGTTGTAAAAATAAATGAAGGGCCTGTTGTCCTTCATTTATTTTGTCTGCTAATTCATCAAGCCAAACTGTTAATACTTCATCACTTTGTTCCAGCGCACCATGCTCCATTTGCTTTGCATGCAACTGCACATCATTCAGACCTACCGAACCAGCGGCACCTTTTAACTTATGCGCAACGGATTTATATTCTTCTCTGTCTGCTGTTTTTAATGATTCTAATAGCTCATGTTGGTATTGCGGATTTAGCTTTTTAAACAACTGACTACTGCGTTTAAATACTTCAACGCCCATCGAATTTACAAAGTCTTCAATGGTTTCAACATCTAACAAGTCAGTATTTATTTGATTTAACAACTCTTGATTAACTACTCGTTGAGGAGCCTCGGTTTGCGCTTGTTTAATACCAAAGAGTTCAGCGAGCATATTATCTAACTTACTGGTGTTTATTGGTTTAGCTAACGCTCCTTGAATAGAAATTCCCTCAAGCTCTTCTTCAGCACTGCGAACATTGGCGGTAAGTGCCACAATAGGTAGCTGATCAAAATGGCTTTGTGCGCGTATTTGCCTTGCTACTTCATCACCATTAATATCTGGAAGCTGCATATCAAGCAATACTAAATCAAGATCATCTTCGGTCTCTACAAACGATAAAGCATCTTCACCCGTTTCAGCCCACAACACTTCATGCCCACGCTGTTCTAATAGGTTAGTTGCGATTTCAGCATTAAGTGGTACATCTTCCACTAATAAAATATATAAGCTACGTCCCACATAACTATGCTCGGTAGGTGCACTACATAAATTCAGCGGAATTTGTACAGTAAAACAGCTGCCCTCTCCTGGGGTACTATTAACAGTTATAATGCCTTTCATAGCACTTACTAACGCTTTTGTTACGGCTAAGCCAATACCTGAACCAATCGCATTGGTCCCTTTAAGATCAGGTGCTTTGTAGTACATATCAAAAATGCGTGTAAGTTGTTCTTGTGGAATCCCTTCTCCGGTATCGAGTATTTTTATAATAAGCCATGGGCCATCTTCACGGTTTTCTCTACCGCAATCTAAGGTGACACTACCGTGCTGGGTAAATTTAACCGCATTATTAATTAAGTTCCATACCACTTGGCGTAAACGAGTGGGGTCAAGTAGAGCATATATATCGAGTGTTCCAGAGCGTTTTACTTCAAAAGAAAGCTCTTTTTGCTCCGCAATGAGGCCTGCAAAGTTAACCACGTCATTAATAAAGTCAGAAACATTAATTTCGTTGGCAGCAATATCTAATTGCTCACGATCTATCTTATCTAAATCTATAATATCGTTAAATATATTACCTAATGTCTCTGCACTTGAAAACACCGTATTACACCAACTACGCTGCTGTTTATTAAGTTCAGTATCCAATAGCATCCGAGTTAAGCCAACGATACCATTGAGCGGAGTGCGTAATTCATGGCTCAAGGTGGCAATAAATTTCCCTTTATCCTTATAAGCAGTTTCCAGTGCCTGCGCGGCTTCTTTACGGCTGGTAATGTCACGGCCAAAGGCTAGTAAACCAATGTAATCGCCCTGCTCATTTATGAAGGGAAGCTTTCTCAGTTCAAACCATCTTATTTCACCATTTACAGAATATTCTACATCGATAGTTAAACCTTGATGAGTACGTTCAACCTGCTCATCGGTTCTTAATACTTCAGATAAAAAGTGGCTTGGAAATATCTCTTCTGCGGCTTTGCCAATTAATTCGCCACTGGTTTTGCCCATCACCTCTTCAAACATTTTATTACAACCGGCAAACACCCCATTGTTATCACGGTAATAAAATAAATCTGGTGAGGAGTCTACAATAGAGCGCAGTAACATACCTTGTTGTGCGAGCTCTTGTTGCGTTTTTTTGCGTTCTGCAATTTCACGTCTGAGCTCTTCTATTGCCCTATGCTTGGCATGGAAGGCCATTTTACGTTCGTCAATTTCAATGTTTAAACGATTAATATTGTCTTTGAGAGTTTGATTTAAAAGCTTTTCTTGTTTTGTGGCACTATCTAAATAGGCATAAGAGGCATCAAGTTGCCGAATAGAGTTTAGCAGTACGCTAATCACCAAAGGAGAAACAACTGAGGTAAAAAATACTATAGCTAATATATCAACTAAGTTCACTTCTCCAATAGCAACATAGTAAAACATACTCGATAAAACCATCGATACCGTCAGTAATAATGCATAGCAAATAGCTGCAGTTTTAAACTCACCAAAACGAGTTATTGAACTGGAAAGTACTCGAACCCACGGGTTCAAAGAAGAATCTGTCATATATCAGTGTTTCTCTTTGCTAAATGCTTAGTTTTTATAAGTAAGTATGATTAAAAGCTAATTTTAGCATTTTCTATCAGCTATTTTCATGTTGTGCGATAAAAACAGTAAAATTTCATGTTTGCTGTTATTTGCTGCATTTCAGCAATTCTTTATTTAGTGTAAAATGTGATGTTTTAAATATTGCAAATAACGAGTAACGTATCATGCAAACGACTATGCCAGATATTGCTAACACAGCTGCAGCATTACAAACAGGTAAATTAGACTGGGTAGGAATGGGCGATATAGAGCTGCCTTTTATTTTTGAATCTCTTGATTTAGCTCCAGTTACTGTTAATGCAAAAGCTCGCGCTTTTGTTAATTTACACCAAGAAGATGCCAAAGGCATCCACATGTCGCGTCTGTTTTTAGCACTTGATCACCTCTCAACGGAGCAACAGGTCAACCCGCACACCTTAGCACAAGCATTAGATACCTTTATCACCAGCCATAAAGGCTTAAGCGATAAAGCACAAATCGAATTTAAATTTGAATTACCGCTGCGCCGTAAATCATTACTTAGTGGCAAAGCCGGCTGGAAAAGCTACCCAGTTGTACTTACCAGTACTATAAACCAAGGTGTTATTAGTTTTGAGCTAAGTGTTGATGTTACTTACTCATCAACCTGCCCCTGCTCTGCAGCCCTTGCTCGTCAACTTATCCAAAATGCGTTTAGCGAAAAGTTTGCTCAAGAAACACTAACTCAATCAGAGGTTTTAGAGTGGCTTGGAACAACTCAAGGCATTGTAGCAACCCCGCATTCACAGCGTTCTATTGCTAATGTTAAAGTAAAGCTAGATCAAAACATTCAAGCGTTTGATGTAGTTAACTTAATAAACTTACTAGAAGATGAGCTTAAAACACCAGTACAAGCCGCGGTAAAACGTGAAGACGAACAAGAGTTTGCTCGTTTAAATGGTCAAAACTTGATGTTTTGTGAAGACGCAGCACGAAAAATTAAAACTACCTTAGAAGCAAAACAGTTTAGCGACTATTTTTTACAAATTAACCACTATGAATCTCTGCATGCGCATGATGCCGTTGCGATTGCAGTAAAAGGTATAGAGGGCGGATACACAGCACTATAAACACCAACGGCATCTAAAATAACCATAACAACTATTTGGGCACATAAATTGCTTTAGAAAAGCAGTGTCAATTTGTTGTTATGGAGTTACCGTATGGAATTCGCTTTATTATTAATATTAGTGCTAGTTGTTGGGGCATCTGTAGTTGCGTCAAAATTTAGTGATGACGGCGGAAACCCTTATCCTTTTACTCGTAAGCAAAGTGTATTTACCCAAGTAGAAGGGGCGTTTCTGAATTTATTAGAACGCGCTGTTGGCGACCAATATAAAATTGTTAGTCGCGTTAAACTAATAGATGTGATTGACTGTAAACAAGGTCTATCTGTCAAATCTAAACGTGCGGCATTAGCTAAAGCAAAAAACAAACAGCTCGACTTTGTGTTAGTCGACAAAGAAAAAATGACCATAGTGGCTGCGGTTGACTTAGTTAATAATGCCAACAAAGATGGTCACAAAGCACAGCGTGATTGGTTTGTTAACGGTGCATTAGAAGCCGCTGGCATTCCACATATTCGTATGAAAGTAAAGTCAGGCTACCGCCCAAGTGAAGTTCGCGATGCCATTATGTTTAAATTAGGCAAGCCTGCTAAATCACAACCTGCACGCCCGACTCGTACTAGAGTCCATAAGCCTGCGGTATTATCACCTTCTCAAGCAAAAGCACATTCAACCGCCCTTGCTGAAATATAACTACTGAGTTAAAGCAATCTATTAAAGCGAGCATTTTAAATGACTCGCTTTTTTGTTTTTTATAGCAGACTTCACGTATAATCAGGCTATTCAAACTTAGGAATTTAACACTATGAATGTTGGTATTATTGGCGCCATGGAGCCAGAAGTTAAAATTTTGCGCGAAGCGATGCAAAATCCACAGGTTTTAACCAAAGCAGGCTTTACGTTTTATACTGGTGAGCTTGCTGGTAATACTGTTACTTTAGTGCAATCAGGCATTGGTAAAGTTGCTTCAACTATTGCAACCACTTTACTTATCGATAACTTTAAGCCTGATTGTGTTATTAACACAGGCTCTGCCGGTGGTTTCGACCCTTCGCTTAACGTTGGCGATGTAGTGATTTCATCAGAAGTTCGTCATCACGATGTAGATGTAACAGCGTTTGGTTACGAAATTGGCCAAGTACCACAAATGCCTGCAGGCTTTACAGCACACCCTAAGCTAGTAGAAGCCGCTGAGCAAACAATTGCACAAATCAGCGAAGTAAAAACGCTTGTTGGTTTAATTTGTACTGGTGACTCATTTATGTGTGACCCTGTTCGCATTGAAAAAACACGCAATGACTTCCCTACAATGCTAGCAGTAGAAATGGAAGGTGCGTCAATTGCACAAACGTGTTTTGCACTTAACACACCATTTGTTGTTATTCGCTCAATGTCTGATATTGCTGGCAAAGAGTCACCGCAATCATTTGAAGAGTACTTAGAAACAGCCTCTATTAATTCATCAAAAATGGTTGTGGCATTACTAGAAAAGTTAACAGCGGTTACGCTGTAAATGCTCAATAATATTGTTCAAAATCATTTGGACTTTATTGTATTTATTTGTGCGCTCCTAGCTGAGCGCTTTTTACCTTTAGTTAGCTGGTATCACCCTAATCATATACTTTCTGCCATTTTTAACGCAATTGGCCGGCGTGTTTATAAAAAAGCAGACAGCAAACAATATCATTATTTAGCCGCTTTACTAGCAAGCACACTTGTTCTAACTGTGATTATGATTATTGTGGTTTTACTGCTGGAGTTTGCCTTTTACCCTGAACTACTATCCGGTCTTATTTTATACTTGTGCCTAGAAAGCAGTAGCATAAATAAAAAAGCGATACGTATTGCGAAATTGACCAAAAAAAATCAAAAATCAACTGCTCGAGAATTATTAAAACCACTAGTAGCCCGAGAAGTTAAGGCACTTTCAAACCCAGGGATTATTAAAGCGGTTATGGAAAGTGTCATACTAAGAACGGCACGTCATTATTTTGTAGTTATTTTCATTTTTTTACTATTGGGCCCCATTGCTACTCTCGCCTACCGCTTGCTTACCTTAATCCAACAAGCGTGGCGCACTGATATAGCTCCCGACAGTTCTTTTTTGACGCCGCTTAAACTGATTCTTTTTATTATTGAATACATTCCCATTCGGTTACTCGCGCTGACAATAGCTTCACTTAAAGCCAGTAAAAAAAGCATGCATTATATTAAGCATTATGGCCGACATTTTTATCAAAAAAATACAGGTTGGTTATTAAGTGTGTGCTCTGCATCTTTAGGTGTGCAACTTGGTGGGCCTGCTATTTATATTGAGCAGCGTTTCAATAAAATGCGGGTCGGTGTAGAACGCTTGCCAATTGCCGATGATATGCCAAAGCTACTCAATACCCTAAATCAAGCCCGTTTTTTTTGGCTACTAATTATTATTAGCGTTGAAATTATTAGGGCTGTTCTAACTTTTTGATCAGTTATAAAAAAACCAGCCGAAGCTGGTTTTTATAATCTCTGAAGCTTTAGGCTACAGTAATATTTGCAAACTTACGTTTACCTACTTGGTAAATAGCGGTTGTTCCTTTTGCTACTTCCAATTTGGTATCGGTAATTTTTTCTTCGCCATTAAGCTTTACTGCGCCTTGTTTGATCATACGCATGGCCTCTGAAGTACTCGCCACTAAGCCAGCTTCTTTTAGTAAGTTAGCAATTAAAATAGTGTCTTCATCAATATTAACTGTCAGCTCTGGAATTTCATCAGGTAGTGCTTTTTTCTGAAAGCGCTGAATAAAGTCATCATGAGCAGCTTGCGCATCGGCTTCACTGTGAAAACGTGCAATTAACTCTTTCGCTAATTCAATCTTAATATCGCGCGGGTTAGTGCCTTGCTCTACACGCTGTTTTTGCGCTGCAATTTGCTCAATAGAAAGGCTACTTAGCAAGTCATAGTAACGCCACATTAGTACATCACTAATTGACATGATTTTACCAAACATGTCGCTAGGCGTATCAGTAATACCTATGTAGTTTCCTAGTGACTTTGACATTTTCTGAACGCCATCAGTCCCTTCAAGTAAAGGCATCATTAGTACAGTTTGTGGTTTTTGACCTTCATCTTTTTGCAGCTCACGACCCATTAATAGGTTAAAGCGTTGATCAGTTCCACCTAGCTCAACATCAGACTCAAGTGCGACTGAATCCCAGCCCTGCACTAGTGGGTATAAAAACTCATGGATTGCGATAGATTGACCGCCAGCATAGCGCTTTTTAAAGTCATCACGCTCAAGCATGCGTGCCACAGTTTGGCGAGCTGCTAATTTTATCATTCCAGCCGCGCCCAATGTCTCCATCCAGGTAGAGTTAAAAGCGACGGTTGTTTTAGCTGGGTCTAAAATTTTGAAAACCTGTTCTTTATAGGTTTCAGCATTAGCAAGCACATCATCACGAGTCAGTGGCTTACGGGTAACATTTTTGCCCGTTGGATCGCCTATCATACCGGTGAAGTCACCAATTAAGAAAATAACCTCATGACCTAAATCTTGAAAGGTTTTCATTTTGTTAATTAGTACAGTGTGACCTAGGTGCAAATCTGGAGCCGTAGGATCGAAACCAGCTTTAATTTTTAGCTTTTTCCCCGACTTTAATTTTTCAACTAACTCATCTTCAATTAATATCTCTTCTGCACCGCGTTTTATCTCTGCTAGAGCGGTTTGTAAATCCACTGTGTGTTACTCCAAAAAATTCTGACAACGAAGGGGTGTAATATGCTCACGATTTATTGCTAGCGCGTTATAACAAAGCAAATAAAACTATTTAGCTAACATAACAAATTTCCACTTAATTAGAACAACTTTTTTAACTAATCGCAGCATCAACTATAATGCAGGGCGTACGTTCTAAAAAGGGATATAAACGAGCGATTAATAATACACTAGAAGTGTTTATAACAAACCAAAAAACAGTTTGTAAATTAATCACTTCTCGCAATTAAATCGTTTTAAAAGCTAATTTAACATTACGATGAAAAAGCAAAGTATCCAAGAATATAAAATAGTGCTGTTATTCAACTTTACACACAAACAGCCTGAATACCCTATGATTTTAGCTTAATTTAACGCGAGTTTAAATCTACAAAATACTAGTATTCATAGATTATTCGTTATATCCTGCAATATAATCTATTTATTATCTTGACAGCAGAAAAAGGCACGTTATGGTCCACGTGGTTAACACGCTCCCCAAAAAACACAAAATGCTTATTCTAGGTTTGGTTTCTGCTATTGTTGCCTTAGCCTTTTTACCTTCTGAAAAAGCCACTGCATCCAAAGACAATAGCGAGAACACGCTAGAGATTGGTAAGCGTTACGAATTACAAATAAAAGTAGGTGAAAACGAAAAACTCACTGACTTAAATTCAGAGCAAGCAGCACAAAAGCTTCCAGAATATGATTTTGTTGATCACCTTGTTAAAAATGGTGACAATTTAGCGAACATTTTTAAGCGCGCTGGTTTTTCTGCGCAAACGCTTTATAAACTGGTTAACACAAATGCTGAAACACGCAAGCTTACCAAAATTCATCCAGGTGAAACACTAAGCTTTGCTACTGCAAAAGATGGTTCGTTGGCTCAGTTACGTTACGTTATATCTAAAACAGATACCTTATATGTCACCCTTAATGACGAAGGCCAATACGATACTTCAATTGACAGCAAAGAAATAGAAACACTGAGCAAAACCGCCGGTGGGGAAATTTCTAGCAGTTTTTGGACGTCAGCGATTGCTGCTGGTTTAAGTGAGCGCCAAATCATGAACTTTGCCGATATATTTGGTTGGGACGTGGATTTTGCAAATGACATCCGTAAAGGTGATGAATTTGGCTTAATATATGAATCTCATTTTGTTGATGGTGAATTTATTGGCACCGGTAAGATTATTGCCGCAGAATTTATAAATCAAGGCGAACGTTACACAGCAATTCGACACACCGACGGTAATTTTTATACCCCTGAAGGGCGTAGTATGAAAAAAGCCTTCTTACGTGCACCGGTAAACTTTAAATATATTAGCTCAAGCTTTAATCCTCGCCGCTTACACCCTGTTACAGGACAAGTAAAAGCACACCGAGGTATTGACTATGCTGCGCGTACAGGCACGCCTGTTGTATCATCAGGTAATGGTAAAGTTATTAAAGCGGGCTACAGTAAATATAACGGTAATTACGTATTTATAAGCCACGGTACACAATACGTTACTAAGTACTTACACCTTAACAAACGTCTAGTTAGAACAGGGCAAAAAATCAAACAAGGTGAGAAAATTGGTACTGTAGGCTCAACAGGTCGAGTAACTGGGGCACATTTACATTATGAGTTTTTAGTTAACGGTGTTCATCGTAACCCCAAAACTGTGAAACTACCTAAATCTGAGCCATTACCACGCTCAGAGCTTGCTAAGTTTAAGCCTATTGCTGATAACTTTATTGCGCAACTTGAGCGTAACCGAGAACTTCAGTTGGCACTTAAATAAAGAGTTTAATAATTAAATAAAAAAGCCTTTGCAGGGATAACCCGCAAAGGCTTTTTTGTATGTCATGAGTATATCAACCAGCATAGATATTTGAATAGTTTCACGAATTACCCATTGTATCTAAGCTGCTTGGTGCTAGATTTCAGAGTTAATTTACGAGTACATAAATAAGCTGCACAACCAAAGAGATCATCACCAGTGGCCAGATATACTTACTATATTTAGTAGCGCTCTCAAGCCCCATTTTACTTTGGTATTTTTCCAGTAACGGAATAATGATCACCAAAGCAATGACTAAGCTAATTAAAATAACAAATATGTTCATATCATCACCCTACACTAGGTTATGGTAAAGCGCAGCCTTTCGCGCTGATATATAGCTCATACCAATGCTCACGACTTAAGTTAACATTAACCGCATCACAGGATGCTTTTATTCGCTCTATGTTAGTAGTGCCAATAATTGGTTGAATTGATGCTGGGTGGCGCAGCAGCCATGCTAATACGATAGCTTCTGCTGTTGTACCATAAAGTATAGCAAGCTTACTGACTAAAATACTGGTATTAATATCTGCAGGCGAGGCCTTTGATAAATCACCACCAGAGTATAAGCCTTGGCATAAACTGCCCCAACTTTGAATCTGAATTTCATGCTCACGGCAATATTCAATATTGCCTGGGGTAAAGTTAATATCCTTGCCATCGGCATTACCCACATAAACGCCTTCATCAACCCATTGATGTTTTTGTAAACTCGCTTCGATTTGATTGGCCACAATCGGCATATCTAAAGCGCGTTGCAAAAACCGTATTTGATATTGCGACATATTAGACACCGCAAAATGACGCACTTTGCCACTTTCTTTTAAACAACTAAATACTTGTGCAACTTCCTCTACTTCCATTAAAGGATCTGGGCGATGCAGCATAAGTATATCTAAATATTCAGTATTTAATCGTTTTAATGAGCCTTCTACCGAGCGCTCAATCCAATCAGCTGAAAAGTCATAACGTTGTGGGTTTTGATCATCAGCAAAGCGAATACCACACTTAGACTGAATATACATTTGCTCTCTAAGTTCTGGTCGCTCAGCCAGAGCTTGACCAAAAACATGTTCGGCTTTGCCTAAGGTATAAATATCAGCATGATCGAAAAAATTAATTCCGCCTTCAATGGCGGCATCTATGCATGAATGAGTTTGTTGTAAATGCGCACTGGTAATCGCATCTTTATTCCATGCGCCTCCCAAACCCATACAGCCAAAAACAAGTTTGCTTACATTCGGGAGATATTTTGCCAGCGGAGTGTGTAACATTTTGACAGCCCTTTAAAAAATGAAGAGTGATTACTTTAAACAAAAAACCCTATACAAGAAACCGCTTAAGTCAAAACAGTGAATTTTATGCAAAAAAAAGCGCAGTAAACTGCGCTAATAGGTTGAGTCTAAATTATATTTAACCCACAAGAGCGAGTAAAATACCTGCCGCAACAGCACTACCAAGCACCCCTGCAACATTAGGCCCCATGGCATGCATTAATAAGAAGTTATGCGGGTTATTTTCAAGCCCAACCTTATTAACAACACGTGCTGCCATAGGCACAGCGGATACACCCGCAGCACCAATTAATGGGTTTATGGGGGTTTTTGATATCTTATTTAAGCCTTTAGCCATAAATACACCTGAGGCTGTACCAATAGCAAACGCCAGTGCACCCAGTACCAAAATACCAATAGTTTCTACTGTTAAGAACTGCTCGGCAGCAAGCTTAGAGCCCACTGCAAGTCCTAGAAATATGGTGGTGATATTAATGATTTCGTTTTGCGCACTGTTGCTGAGCCTATCAACTACACCCGACTCACGCATTAAGTTACCTAAACAGAACATACCAACCAGCGGAATTGCCGCAGGTAAGAATATAGCAGTTAAGGTAAGCACCATCAGTGGGAAAATAATTTTTTCCTTTTTAGATACTTTACGCAGTTCTGGCATTTGAATTTTACGTTCTTCAGGCGTTGTAAACGCACGCATAATAGGTGGCTGAATAATAGGAACCAACGCCATGTACGAGTACGCAGCTACCGCTATAGCGCCCAGTAAATCAGGGGCCAGCTTTGACGCTAAAAAGATAGCGGTTGGCCCATCTGCACCACCAATAATCGCAATTGCAGAAGCATCTTGTAAGCTAAATTCAAATCCCGGAATAAAGTTAAGTAAAATAGCGCCAAATAACGTCGCAAAAATACCAAACTGCGCTGCCGCACCTAATAGCAACATACGCGGGTTGGCAATCAAGGCACTAAAATCAGTTAAGGCCCCCACTCCCATAAATATTAATAGCGGAAAAATACCGGTATCAATACCAACATAATAAACATAGTAAAGTAAGCCACCTGGATCTGATAAACCAGCTACTGGAATATTAGTTAAAATAGCTCCGAAACCAATGGGCAGTAGCAATAACGGCTCAAAGTTTTTGGCAATTGCTAAAAATAATAGCAAACAACCAACGGCAATCATGATCAGCCCAGGAAATGTAAAGTTAGCAATGCCTGTGGCATGCCAGAGGTTTAAAATACCATCCATCCTCTATTTACTCCTTAAGCTAGTGCAATCATTGCATCGCCGGTTGACACTGAATCGCCCTCAGAAACAAGCACCTCAGCAATCGTACCGGTATGCATAGCGCGTACTTCGGTTTCCATTTTCATGGCTTCCATAATAATTACCACATCACCTTCATTGACTACCTGACCGGGTTTTACTTTAATTTTAAAAATATTACCGGCCAGTGGTGCATTTAGAGTTTCACCCGAGGCAACCGATGCTGACTGTGGAATATGCTCTGAGTCTTTTAACGTCACCTCTTTTAGCTCACCACCTTGAGCAACCACGACATCGTATACTTTACCGTCTACTTTAACGCTGTATTGCTCTGCCTTAACGCTTTTATTGTTTGCCGCTGATTTTTCAGGTGCTTTATTGGCGTTATCATCAGCGCTAGGAACAGGCTCAAATGCATCAGGATTGTTACGGTTTTTAATAAATTTCAAACCAATCTGTGGAAATAATGCATAGGTAAGTACATCATCAATTTGCTCATCGGCTAAAGTTAGCCCTTGCTCCTGCGCAAGCTTGCTTAACTCAGCTTCTAAAGTTTCAAGTTCAGGTTTAATAATATCTGCAGGGCGACAGGTAATTGCTTCACTGCCATCAAGTACGCGCTCTTGAAGCTCTTTATTCATTGGTGCAGGTGTTGAACCATACTCACCTTTTAATACGCCAGCAGTTTCTTTGGTAATGGTTTTATAACGCTCACCAGTGAGTACATTTAATACCGCTTGAGTACCAACAATTTGTGAGGTAGGTGTAACGAGTGGAATAAAGCCTAAATCTTCACGTACTCGTGGAATTTCAAGTAGCACTTCGTTTAGTTTATCAGCAGCACCTTGCTCTTTAAGCTGGTTTTCCATGTTAGTTAACATACCACCTGGCACTTGGGCTAATAAAATTCGGCCATCGACACCTTTTAAGCTGCCTTCAAACGCAGCATACTTTTTACGTACGTCTCTAAAGTAAGCGGCAATTTCTTCTAGGTGGTTTAAATCAAGCCCGGTATCACGCTCGGTCCCTTCCACAATTGCAGCAATTGTTTCAGTTGCTGAATGACCATAAGTCATACTCATAGACGATACAGCTGTGTCGAGCATATCAATGCCGGCATCAATCGCTTTTTGATAAGTAGCGGTGCTTAAACCCGTTGTTGCATGGCATTGCATAGCAATAGGTATGGAAACCGTTTCTTTTAACGCTTTAATGAGTTCTTCTGCATCGTAAGGCTTAAGCAATCCCGCCATATCTTTAATACAAATTGAATGACAACCTAATTCTTCAAGCTGCTTAGCAAGTGTTAACCACATATCTAATGTATGTACAGGGCTTACTGTGTAAGAAATTGTACCTTGCGCATGTGCCCCTACTTTAACCGCCGCTTTTATGGCTGTTTCCAAATTACGTACATCATTCATGGCATCAAAAATACGAAATACGTCTACGCCATTTTTGTGTGCACGCTCAACAAACTTCTCAACCACATCATCAGCATAATGGCGATATCCCAATAAGTTCTGACCACGAAGTAGCATTTGCTGTGGTGTATTTGGCATCGCTTTTTTAAGCGCGCGAATACGCTCCCATGGATCTTCACCTAAATAACGAATACATGAATCAAAGGTAGCTCCACCCCAAGATTCTATAGACCAATAACCTGCGTCATCAATTTTTTTTGCAATAGGTAACATGTCGTCTAATCGCATGCGGGTAGCTAAGAGTGACTGATGTGCGTCACGAAGTACGAGTTCTGTTATTTTTAATTTAGCCATTGGTATGCTCCTCTAATTATTATTTGTTTTGTACTGAGCAATGGCAGCACTAATTGCAGCGATGTGCTCATTTGGCACACCTTGAGATTTAAAAGATGGTGTTCTCTGTGAAGCTGCTAGTTCTGGCTGAGAAAACTTGCGAGCCAGCTTAGACATGAGTGTCACTGCACCAATCAATAAAGAAAGAAATACAAACACACCCACCATGCCTGTTAGCATTAAATTGCCTGCAGTTGTGAGTAAAGCCCCTATATCCATAATTCTCCCCTGTTTAAAACCAAACACATAAAAAATCGGTTTATTTAAATAACTATTCACCAATAGTAACAAAAACTATTATTTTGTCTACAGGTTGTAAATTGGTAAAACCAATTAATCTAAAAGTAACATATCACCAATAAGGTTAACACCATCTAAAATAGCTTATTTAACCCAGATATATAGATGCTAAAAATGTTCGTTATAAACAAAGAATATATAAAAACATTTATACTTTGTAAAAACACATATAAAACAAACCTATTGTACTAACCCACTAATAACCTTCAAAACAAATGTTAATTGGTCTTACCAAAATAAAGAGCAGCAACAACCATTTATTATCTCATCAGAGACAACTGTGAATAAGTTACCGATAAGATCGTAAAAATTACCAACTCAATATAAAGCCAATCGCGAAAAACAGAAATAAGCCATTGATTTAAAACAAAATAAAATACTGGCACATTACTCGCTTATATAAAAACAACACTTTAACACTTAGATAAATCAAGGAGATGACAATGTTACGCTGGACAATTACATTTTTGGTGATCGCACTAATCGCAGCCGTTTTAGGATTTGGTGGTATTGCAGGAGCCGCAGCAGGAATTGCTAAGATCATATTTTTTATCTTTTTAGTTTTACTGGTTATTTCACTTGTCTCTGGCGCTTTACGTGGTAAAAGCCCCAGGTAGATAAGAAACAACGAACTCTCTTTTTAAATTTATATACAAGGAATTACATTATGAAATCATCAACACTTAAAGCAGCAGCTATTGGTCTATTCGCAAGTGCATTTATTATGGGTTGTGAAGACAATCATGCAGAAGAAGCCGGTGAGCGTATTGACGAAGCCGTGACAGATGTTCAAAACAAGGTAGAAGATACCTGTGAAGAAGTAAAAGAAGGCGTTAATGCCGAAGAGACAAATTGCTAATATTATTTATTTAGCTAAGAAACGACCTGCGGGTCGTTTTTTTATGCCTAAAATATAAATAGTTTCTAGTCATTTCCCCTTTTAAGCTTCGCATTAAGCTAAAATAATAAAAAATAGCTTTTAAGTGCAAACACATGGTCTTTACAACAACTTATAAACTCGATAAACCTTATTTTTATGAATGCTTCGACCAATCGCTGCCTTATAGTAAGCGTGCACAACCTAAATATTTTTTATTGGCGCTACTTGTGGTTTTAGGGTTATTTGGCATTTATGGTTTAGGCGATCATTACCTTGGTACATTCTTGCTTATGTTAGCTTTACTTGAGTGCATTGCTTTTTATTATCGCCGCCCTTGGTGGGTAACAAGGCAAATGCTTAGCAGAGCGTCAGGCTCTGAAGTAACCCTTACCTTCGACGAGGACGGAATAAAATCAACCAATCATTACAAAAATTACCAGCTAGCTTGGCACGACATTAATGAAGTAATTACTACAGATTGCGGCCTATTGTTAAAAAGTAAAAGCGGTATGCAGTACATTTCCAAGGCAATACTCAACGAAGAAACCATTGATTTTATTAACAAAAAAGCCACTCAGTGAGTGGCTTTTATAAATGTCATAGTTTTTAACTAACACATTTTATATTATCTTGATTAAGCATTGCCCGGATTAGGGTTAGACTTTTCAGCTTGTATGCGCATGTAAATTTCTTCACGATGAACTGATACGTCTTTAGGTGCGTTAACACCGATACGAACTTGATTTCCTTTAACACCCAGAACAGTAACGGTTACTTCGTCACCAATCATAAGGGTCTCGCCTACTCTACGAGTTAGTATTAGCATTCTCTTGCTCCCATGTTCCAATAAAATTATAAGATTCCGCAACACATTTTAATTAAAATTAGACTAAAAAGTAAGTAAAAACTCTCAATCTATTCATTTTCTGTTAAAAATGTCTTATGTAATGCACGAACAGCCAGTTCAAGGTATTTCTCATCTATTAAAACTGAAATTTTTATCTCTGAGGTTGAAACAAACATCACATCAATGTTCTCTTGTGCTAACGAATCAAAAAATAAACTCGCTACCCCAGAATGAGATTTCATCCCCATACCCACAGCTGACACTTTCGCCACATTAGTTAATCCGTCAATTGCCTGTGCGTCAAATTGCTGTTGCTCAGCCGCTAACAAATCAAGTGCGTTTAAATAATCATTTAAATGCACAGTAAAAGCATAGTCGACTTTTTCAACTTTATGATTAATTTGATTAATCATATCTATTTCGATGCCATTATCTGCAAAAAGTTTCAAAATTTTTGCAAGCGCTTTTGTGCCTTGCGGTACTCCATGTACCTTAATCAAACACTCGTCTCGATTAAATGCAATACCCGACACAACGTTACTCGCCACATCGCTCTCCTCAAAACTAATTAATGTACCTTCATCAGGTTTAAAGCTAGATAACACTCTTAATGGTACATTGTGCTTACCAGCCGACTCTACAGAGCGAATATGTAGCACTTTAGCACCTAAACTAGCCAGCTCAAGCATTTCGGCAAAGGTTACATGGCTTAAACGTCGTGCATTAGGTTCAATACGAGGATCTGTTGTATATACGCCATCAACATCAGTATAGATCTGACATTCATCCGCTTTTATTGCACCCGCTATTTCAACTGCAGAGGTATCGGTGCCACCACGCCCAAGCGTAGTCACGTTACCCTCAATATCGCGCCCCTGAAAGCCGGCAATAATAGCAATACGGTTATGTTCAAGTTCATGTTTTAAACGCGTTGCAGCCACGTCTTCTACACGGGCTTTACCGAACATGTTATCGGTTAATATATTCACCTGATCGGCTAACAAGCTTACCGCAGAATGGCCGCGTTTAATAATCGCCATCGCTAATAAAGCTATAGAGACTTGTTCACCGGTACTGAGTAATACATCGAGTTCACGACTACTCGGGCGAGAGTCGATTTGTTTGGCAAGATTAATTAAGCGATTGGTTTCTCCCGACATTGCCGAAAGCACCACCACCACTTGGTGGCCTTGTTGCTTAGTTTTAACAACAAGGTCGGCGACCGCTTCAATACGCTCTATTGAGCCTACCGAAGTGCCGCCAAATTTTTGAACTATAAGTGCCACTTAAGCTTAAGTACGCTCAGTTAACCAAGCTGTTACACTATCAAGTGCTGCAGTTAAGTTTTGTGGCTCAGAACCACCTGCTTGCGCCATATCTGGACGACCGCCGCCTTTACCACCTACTTGGCCTGCCATGTGGTTAACTAACTCACCCGCTTTTACTTTACCGGTTAAGTCTTTAGTTACACCCGCAATTAGGCTTACTTTATCACCGCTGGCAACACCTAAAGCAATAACGCCTGAGCCAATCTTATTTTTAAGGTCATCAACCATGCCACGAAGCGCTTTTGATTCAGTTCCTTCAACGTTGGCAACTAACAATTTAACCCCATTAATTTCAACCACTGAATCAAGTAATGATGCACCTGCCGCACTGGCTAGTTTATCGTTAAGTTGGGCAACTTGCTTTTCAAGTCCTTTCGACTTTTCAAGTAAGGCAGTTACTTTTTCAAGTACTGACGCACTGTCACCTTTTACAAGCGCGGCAACATCTGCTAATTGCTGTTCTTGTTCATTAACATACGCGATTGCTTCTGCACCGGTTACCGCTTCAATACGACGAACACCGGCAGCAATACCGCTTTCAGATACAATTTTGAATAAACCAATGTCACCTGCACGCTCTACGTGTGTACCACCACAAAGCTCAATTGAGTAATCACCTATGGTTACTACACGTACTTCGTCATCGTACTTTTCGCCAAACAATGCCATAGCACCTTTTGCTTTAGCATCATCAATTGCCATTAGCTCAGTGTTAAGTGCAAAGTTACGACGAATTTCGTCATTTACTACACGTTCAATTTCGCGCAGTTCTTGTTTGGTCACTGCTTCAAAATGTGAGAAGTCAAAACGCAGGCGATCTGGCTGCACAAGTGAGCCTTTTTGCGATACGTGCTCACCTAAAAGCTGACGCAATGCTTCATGTAAAATGTGCGTAGCTGTGTGATTTTTCTTAATGCTTTCACGACGCGCATCGTCAATAGTCGCATCCACTTTATCGTTAACGCCAATACGCCCTTGAACTGTTCCATGATGAGCAAAAGCATTACCCAATTTAGTGGTATTTGTTACATTAAACTCACCACCGGCAACAGTAATTGTACCGCTATCACCAATTTGGCCGCCTGATTCAGCGTAAAACGGAGTACGGTCTAAAACAATAATACCTTGCTGACCATCTTCTAATAACGATACCGATTCGCCACCGGCAAAAATTTCTACCACAGTGCCACGGTAATGATTACTATCGTAGCCTTTAAAATCAGTATGCTTGTCTGATTTTAATTGCTCGTTATAATCTGCACCAAATTTGCCCGCTTGCTGTGCTGTTTTACGTTGCACTGCCATACATGCTTCAAAACCTTGATGGTCAATGGTCATTTGGCGCTCACGCGCTACATCGGCTGTTAAATCGGCAGGGAAACCATAGGTATCGTAAAGTTTAAATACTAAGTCACCTGGGATCACATCCCCGGTTAAATCACTCAAGCTTTCTTCTAAAATAGCTAAACCACGCTCAAGCGTTTTACCAAACTGCTCTTCTTCAATACGCAGTACTTTTTCAATAATTTCTTGTTGCTTAGCAAGCTCTGGGTACGCTTGACCCATTTGCTCAATAAGTGCAGAAACCAATTTATAGAAAAACGCGCCTTTAGCACCTAACTTATTACCGTGACGTACTGCACGACGAATAATACGACGCAATACATAACCACGGCCTTCATTTGATGGCATAACCCCATCTGAAATTAAAAACGCACACGAACGAATATGATCCGCCACCACGCGAAGCGATTTATCATCCATATCTTGTGCATTGGTAACGCTTGCAGCGGCGGCAATTAAGCCTTGGAATAAATCGATTTCGTAGTTTGAATGCACACCTTGTAAAATAGCTGAAATACGCTCAAGGCCCATACCAGTATCAACAGATTGCTTAGGAAGTGGCTCCATAGTCCCGTCACTTTGACGGTTGTATTGCATAAATACTAAGTTCCAAATTTCAATGAAACGGTCGCCATCTTCTTCAGGAGTGCCCGGAGGACCACCCCAAATGTGCTCACCGTGATCATAAAATATTTCAGAACATGGACCACAAGGGCCGGTATCACCCATAGACCAAAAATTATCGCTCGTTGCAATACGAATAATACGATCTTCAGGTAAACCTATATCGTTAGCCCAGTAGCCAAAGGCTTCTTCGTCATCATGGTAAATGGTCACTAACAGCTTTTCTTTTGGTAGTTT
This sequence comes from Pseudoalteromonas sp. 11L1, assembly GCF_055397545.1. The sequence continues at coordinate 131,402 of NZ_AP041141.1, forward strand.
TACAACCTCAGTTAAAAACTCCCACGCAAATTTAATTGCATCTTGCTTAAAGTAATCACCAAAGCTGAAATTACCTAGCATTTCGAAAAAGGTATGGTGACGTGCTGTGTAACCAACATTTTCTAAATCGTTGTGTTTACCACCAGCACGCACACAACGCTGAGAGCTAGTTGCGCGTGTATAAGGGCGGCTTTCGGCGCCTAAAAATACATCTTTAAATTGCACCATACCGGCATTATTAAATAACAACGTGGCATCGTTACCCGGTATAAGCGAACTAGAAGGAACAACTTGGTGTTGTTTGCTGGCAAAGAAGTCTAAAAACTGTTGCCTAATTTGTGCGGTAGTCATATGCTGCATGTGAAAGTCTCACCTGTATTTACTGTGCTTGCATTGCAAAATTTATTTGATCATAGCTAAAACCTCGATACATTAAGTAGCGCACGCGCTTAGCCTTTTCTTTGTACTCGAGGTTTGCCGGTGTCGTTGAATATTTTTTGTTGTACGCTTCCTGCGCGAGCTCAAACCAATCTATTTCCAGCTCATCAACCACTGTTTCAAGCAGTGCTCTATCAATCCCTTTACTCATGGCTTCACTTTGAATTCGCTTTAAGCCATGGCATTTAAATATGTGTTTTCTTACAAACCCTTCACAGTAACGCTGCTCGTTAATAAAGTTGTGCTTTTCACACCAATCAAGCAGGTTTTCTATGAATTCATCGGTTGCTTCTCTTTGCTGTAACTTTTGAGTTAACTCTCGGCGCGAATACTCTTGCCTTCCTAGTAACCAAAGCACATAGTTTTTTAACTTTTGTTTTAATGTATCATCCATTAAGCGTCAAAGCGCCCGCTTTGCTCGCTACTTAAAGGCTTAATGTTACTGTCATCACTTGGTGGCACAACGGGCATAAAAATAGCCTGATAAGATACAAAGAAACTAATGTAGCAAATTGGCATTAAAATCAACAGCGGTAGTAGCGATAAGAACATCGACACCACCATTAATAATGCGCAAATAATACCATAAACACTTAATGGTAAAATATTATAATAAAACACCATAAACGAACTTTTTAAGGCATTTAAAATACGTTGCTCTTTATTAAAATAAACCAGCGGTACTGCGTAGGCAAACGAAGTAAAGTAAATTGAGAGCGCAATTAAAAACAATGCCACGTTTGCAAGCGAAATACTCTCAAGCATTTGGCTAACGGCGGTGTTTGGATCTAGGTCTGGCTGTGTCATAACCGCCATTGCATCAGCAAATAACCCATTGGCAAGCAGGGCAATTAAAATACCGGCCCCCATTTGATAAAGCGCTAAGCGAAATAAGCCTAACCGATTTCCTTTGGCTGAAAAGGGCTTCAAAATGTCGGCTAACATAATTTTTCCGCCCTGCTGCTTGGTAAGCACGGCTTGATAAAAACCAGCGGTTAAAAATGGTGTAGCCAATGCTGCAGCTATTTGTAATACCGGCAAAAATAACGACAACAAGCCAACAATGCCAATAAACAAATGCATAAAAATAAAAGTTAATGGCTGAGTTTTAAAAATTAGCCAACCCGCTTTAAACCATTTTAATGCCGCATCCGCTTTAAAAATTCGTAATTGTGTAGACATACTTGCTCTTAATTAAAACAAAACACGCCGAGTATAACTCGGCGCTGGTTGGTATTACATAGGTGGCGGCGATAAATGCCGTTAATATTAGGGTCTGCTGCCCTTTACGGATTAAAATTTGTTCAAACTAGGGGCGATTTAATCGCGGCGCGAGGTTTGTAACCTAGTGGGCTAAGTCAAAACCGAGCAAAGCTTCCGCGTCCTGCTCACGCCCCTTACCTACATCCATGTAGGCAACAAAGAGTAAATCGCCCCTAGGCAGAACCCTTCGGGCAGCGCCTGTTTGGCATTGATGCTGCGTTATCGCCTATTTATGGGGAATAACCACACCACATAGGCTCTGCCTTGCCTAAATACCAAACAAACTGCTGCAAATTTAACCTTGAAAGGTCAACAGACCCTAAGGTTTTTTAATTTTCTTAATATCTAGCATGTGAGAGCCATGCTTAATCTTTGTCTCTAAATACGCTTTATTACCTGAAAGCCCAGCTTTAATGTGAGCATGAGTACCCACAACAGAATCAACTTCTATACCTGCATCTTTTAATGCATTGAGCTTTTTAGGGTTATTAGTCATTAATTTAACGTGCTTTAAATTAAGCGCATTGAGCATTAACACTGCATCTGAAAAGTCACGTAAGTCATCAGCAAAACCTAAATGGTTATTAGCTTCGTAAGTATTCATACCTTGTGATTGCAGTACATACGCATCAATTTTATTATATAAACCAATACCACGCCCTTCTTGGCGTAAATAAAGTAAAATACCGCCCTGCTCATGCATCATTTCAATACACTCGTTTAACTGCTCACCACAGTCACAACGTGACGAGTGAAATACATCACCAGTTAAACATTCAGAGTGCATACGAATAAGCGGAACACCTTGCTCGGTATCGGCGTTATTAAACACCATAGCAATATGCTCTTGGCCATCTTTCAAGTCAGTAAATGACACTATTTCTGCAGGGATATCACTGTTTTTGCCAACATTAAGCTGGACTCTTGCTCTTACTTGCGCCACGACAAATCCAAATATTTAAATAACTACGACACGACAATAAAGTGATAATATCACAAAACAAGATAAATACACCGTAGTACAATACTGTTTATGGCAAATATATGGCGACGACAGCGGCTATTTTCAATATGTAAGCATAAATATATTAGTAACGTGTACTGACCTTAATTTACCTAAAATAATGACAAATACACAAAGGTTTGCTAATTTGCCACCGACAAATAATAAGGACCATTATGAAACTCAATAAACGTGTATTACTGATAGGTTTAAGTTTATCAGTACTGTGTTCCACCTCACAGGCAGAGCAAGTAACTACCTCTCAAGTAGAATTTAACAATGCTTATCAAAGTTACCTGGATGCGGTTAAAGCTGCAGACAATGTACAACAAACTGCCGAGCGTGCTTATACATTAGGTAAATCTATTTACGGTGATAATTCAGATAACACCGCAAACTTAGCTATTAACTATGCAAAATCAATTAATGGCTATGGCAAAAAATGGATTGAAAAGCGTTTTTCACTTTACCAGCAAGCCTATACTATTTCTGTTAACAACCATGGTAAAAAATCGTTAGAAACCGTTGATTCTTTAGTTGGTATGGCTAATTTTGCGCCCTCAGCTCAAAAAGCGGATTATTATTTAGATCAAGTGACTGCAATAGCAAACACGCAAAACAAACCTAAATTTTTGGCTGACATGAAATTAGAAGCGGCAACCATATTAGCCAATAAATTCGGCTACGAAAAATACCATGAAGCTAAAAACTACTTAGAAGAAGCCGATGAGTACTATCAAGCTAACTTACCTGAAAACTCGGTTGAACGAATAAAAGCTGACTTTTTAATGGCGTCGTTTGCTGAGGGTAGAAAAAGATATACTCAAGCAATTGAACGACTTAATCGCGTAGTAAAGGTATTTGATGAAAGCTTAAATTACGATCACACCGCCGAGCTTACCGCACATTCAAGATTAATTGGCTTGTATGAAAAACAAGGCAAAAGTGATGAAGCCACTAAACACTGTATCGCGATAGCTAAAATGGTGCCGTGGAAAGAAAGCCAAGAGCAAACACCACTATACCGCGTTGAACCTAAATACCCAAAAAACAAAGCGCGATTTAGCAAAGATGGCAGCGTAGTTATGGAGTTTGAAGTAAATGAATCTGGCTTTGTAAAAAATCTGCAAGTACTTAGCTCTGAGGGTGGCTTGGCCTTTGAAAAGTCGGCAGTAGAAGCATTAGAGCAATGGCGCTATGCCCCTAAGTTTGAGCATGGAAAAGCGGTTGCAGCAACTTCCAAAGTACAGCTCGACTTTAAAGTAAACCGTTAATAACATACCAAAGGCGCTTCAAGCGCCTTTTAATTTATCATTATAGCTATTTTAACTTAGCTAAAATGTTATCGCTGGCGGCCTCTATTAAATCAAGTACCTTTTCAAAGCCATCATCACCGCCATAGTAAGGATCGGGAATTGCGCTTTGTGCTTGCTCGCCATACTCTAAAAACAACGCAAGCTTGTACTGCAAATGTTCAGGGCAACGTGCGGTTAAATCCGACAGGTTTTGTTTATCGGCTGCTAAAATAAGGTCAAACTCGCTAAAATCACTACTACGCACCTTGCGCGAAAAAATACCTTTAAAACTATAACCGCGTTTTTCACCAGCCTGCATTGAGCGCCTATCTGGTTGATTACCTTCGTGATGACCAATAGTCCCTGCCGAGTCCACTAGCAGATCAATACCTAACTTTTTAGCGCGAGCTTTTAATACCGCCTCTGCGGTAGGTGAACGGCATATATTTCCCAAACACACTATTAGTACTCTTTTCACTTATGACTCCCAAGCTTTTGCAAAAAATCAGTAATAAACGTTATTTTAATGAGGCTAATAGTTTTTGCTAGCCTTCCAGTTGCTTAAGCACTAAACATACGTGTTTTTCATACGTAAGAAAAAAGCAGAAGGCCTTAGAGGGTTATGATTTTTGCAATCCCTATAACTTAAAACTGCTTTAAAATTGCATCATTGTAGTCATCAGCATTTAAGGTTAAGTTGAACTTGGCCGCAACGCTATCTAACTCGGCTTGTTTAATCGCTAAATCATCCATAGTGATGGTGTTATCGTCAAGCTGCCATAATAATCGTGAGCCCGCATAACTATATTGAATCGCCAATAATGCATCGGGGTTACCTTCTCGTCCCGCCGCTTTTAGCTTAGCCATTTTACGAGTGATTTTATTAAGCGCTTTTTTAAGCTCCCACACATACACCACCTCGGTCATAAAAGGATGTGTTCGGTATTTATTTAACAACCAGCCAATGCCAATACTCGTAACAATTACGCCTAATAAGTTCCAATGAAAATGACTACCACTTTCATCGGGAAATAATGCAATTAAGGTTTGTGAAATTGCTAAACTGCCCACAGCTAAACCTGCTGCACAGCCGACAATAACGCGATTTAAATGTTTACGATAACGTGCTTTATCTATTTGAATAAGTTGCATAGCTGCCTAAAAGTAAAAAACTAAAAAATACACAGCCCCATTGTAGCTAAACCCATCACAGAGTTAAGACTCTTTTTTAATAAAATACCCGTAGTTTTTGATTTAGCGCCTGTTTTATACTGCTTTCAACATAAAACCAACCAACGATTTTATTTGCACCCACTTATTAGGCATAGGATAGTAGGCAACAAATACGACTTAGTATAGGAACATCATGATAAAAACACTGATTGCCACAAGTTTAATATTTTCTTCTTTTAGTACTTTAGCCAATTTAAACACACCGCTAACCCCAGAAGAATTGCGAATTGAAAAAGCCAGCCAAGCGATGCCAGCCGTACTAAGCGCTTTTGCCAGCGAAGTTAATCAATTTGAGCAGCAGTTCAAGTCACTCTCAAGCTATGCACAAGCCGTAGATGCCGTTAATGACTACTCAAAACGATTATGGTTTAGTGCAAAAAAACGCATCGCTACAACGCAAAACTTAGATGATCGCGCGCTTTATTGGGCTCGCTTACAATCAAGTAAAATAATTCGTACCACAAAACCTGCATTTTCGCTGAGCACCGCGCAGCAAACAGTGTTATTAACGTTACTAGAAAAGGGAAGCCGAGGTCGCACAGACCTAAGCTACTCACAAAACACCACTAAAAAGATACTACTAACTGGGTTTGACCCATTTTTACTTGATAGAAATATAAACCAAAGTAACCCATCGGGCGTAGCTGCGTTGCTTCTTGATGGCCAAGTAATAAACTATAAAGGGATTAGTGCTGAAATAAACACTGTAATGGTGCCTGTGCGATATGAAGACTTTGATCAGGGCATCATAGAGTCCTTACTTGCCCCTTATTACGCACTTAATAATGTGGATATGGTGGTTACCGTTAGTATGGGTAGTAAGGATTTTGATCTTGAGCGCTTTCCAGGTAAGCGCCGCAGTGTAACAGCCCCCGACAACGCCAATATAGTATATGGCGGTACCAAAACAGCGCCGCTCATTCCAAGCTTACACGACCGCCCATTACCCGGAACTGAGTTTGTAGAATTTAGCTTACCTGTTAGCGCTATGCTAAAGGCAAAAGGCTCTTTTGCGATTAATGATAACCGCCATGTTATTACCCTCAAAAAAGACTTTGAGCCTAACAGTTTTGACGAATTAAAAGAGTCAACTGCAGTGCGCGGCGGTGGCGGTGGTTATTTATCTAACGAAATTTCGTATCGAAGTATTCGCCTTCGTAACCAGCTAAACTCAGATATCCCGACAGGGCATATTCACACCCCGCGAATTGCTCAGTTTGAACCCGAAACCGAAGCTAAAATAGTAAAACAAATTCAAACTATGTTAGAGCACAGTTTACTAGCGCTCTAACATAGCTTGCTTTTTCAACGTTAACATATCGATTAAATAACAAATGTAGGAGCGCTTAAATGCTCCTACGTTTTATTAAACTAAACCGCTAAAAGAGCATGCTGTAGTTGCATTAAAATTAAAAGTGCTCTGAATCCGCTTTGGCTATTTTATAATAAAAACTCATTACTTTAATTATTAACTAGATCTTCACAAATTGTGTTCTATGCTCATTTGAGGTAAATCCTTATTACAGGGACATAGTAATGAACACGATTAATCAATTTATTAACTCATTAAATTTAACAAAAAAACTTATCTCCGCCTTTTTAGTTGTTTCCCTAGTACCAATAACAATAATTATTGTTGTTGCAATTAATACAGCCTCAAACTCGATGACAGAACAGGTTTATTCACGATTAGACGCTGTGAGTGAAGTAAAACAAAGCGCTGTTAAACGCTATTTTATCAATATTGAAAAAAAGCTTAATGTGCTACAAGCAAATCCAGAAATGGCCAATATGGCGACAAAGTTTATAGAAGGATTTAATGATATTTCCCCTTCAAACTCATCAGAGTCTTTAAATCGCTTTTATAAAGAGTCTTTTACTCCAAAATTTAAACAGCTAAACCCGACAGATACAGTTTCATCATCCCCGTTAGAGCAAATGAATCCAAAAAGTATTGAGCTGCAGTCTCGTTATTTGGCTAATAACCCAAATCCAATTGGTGAAAAACAAAAACTAACTGCAACCGAGCAATCAGACTCTTACGAGCAAGTGCACCGCCAATATCACCCTTATTTACGAGATATGACCAATATAAATGAGTTCTACGATATTTTCATTATCGACCCAACAAATGGCAATATTGTTTACTCCGTTTATAAAGAAGTCGACTTTGCCACATCGCTACAAACAGGGCCCTATGCTAAAAGTAATTTAGCGAGTTTATTTCAACAATTAAAAGATAGCAGCAACCCACAAACAATTGCATTTGCAGATTATAAACAGTACTCCCCTTCATATAATGCCCCTGCGAGCTTTATAGGTAAGCCTATTGTTGTTGATGGTAAAACGATTGCTATTTTAGCCGCCCAATTATCGATTGAAGATATCAATTCAATCATGAAAGAGCGTGACGGATTGGGTGAAAGCGGAGAGACCTACCTTGTTGGTCCTGAAGGGTTAATGCGCTCTGACTCTTATATTGATCCGATAAATCACTCTGTAGAAAGCTCATTTAGAAATCCAAATAAAGGCACAGTGAATACCTTATCTGTAATCAAAGCATTAAAAAATGAGAAAGGGCAGCATGTGATAAGTGATTATAACAATGAGATGGTGCTGTCTGCATTTGCACCAGTAAATGTATTTAATATTCGCTGGGCCCTCATAGCAGAAATGGACGAACAAGAAGCTTTTGAGTCGATAACCACACTTTCTCAACAACTCATTATTATACTTTTAATCACTATTTTCATTGTTACTATTGCCGCATATTGGTTTGCGAGAACATTAACAAAACCAATACATGCCCTGGCTGATACGATGAAAAAAGTTGAACAACAAGGTGACTTTTCATTACGAGCAACTGTCTATTCAAGGGATGAGATAGGCGTAAGTACTCAAGCATTTAACACTCTTCTTGATGCTCTGCAGTTATCTATTAGTGAAACAAATCGTGTTATGAATCATATGGCTGCGGGTAAATTTGATCAACGTATTGAAGCACTATGTCGAGGAGAGTTAGATACGTTAAAACAAGCAACCAACGATTGTGCGAGTTCACTAAACGGTGCAATAAACGAGTTAAATAACATTGCGATTGCTATGGCTGATGGTCAATTTGATATTCAAATTAATGCCTCAATGTCAGGCGAGTTAGGCACCTTAAAAAGTAATATTAACCAATCGCTTTCCTCAATAAATAACACAATGAATAGTATCGTAGATATTATGGCTAACGTAGAGCAAGGTAACTTTAAAGAGCAAATTACTTACCCTGCTAAAGGAAAGCTTGCCCAGCTAAAAGACAGCGTGAATAACTCAGTAAATAGCTTAAGCATTGCCATAGATGGTATTAGTGACGTTATGAGTGCATTACGACAAGGCCAGTTTTCAGCGCAATTAGACGCCCCATTAGCTGGACAACTTAATACCTTAAAACAAGATATTAATTCCAGCATGGCTAATTTAAATAATGTAATGAATGAAATAGGTGAAGTCATGACCTTTGTTAGTAAGGGTGACTTTAAAAAAATGATAAAAGGTGAAGCCAGCGGTCAATTGGAGCAGTTGAAAAGTAATATTAATACATCAATCACGGCTATTGATAATGCTTTAACTGAAATTTCATCAGTCATGCTAGCAATTAGTCAGGGGCGTTTTGATCATACTATTTCATCAACCATGACTGGCCAACTAAACAGTTTAAAAATAGATATAAACCAATCAGTTACTAATCTAGAACACGTCATAAATGATCTCAATCAAGTAATGGCTGCAATGGCAAACGGCGATTTTTCTCATCAATTAAAACAGCCACTACAGGGCCAATTAGAAGATTTAAAAAATAATGTTAATGAGTCTACCTCATTAGTTTCACTGGCTATAAATGAAGTAAGTAGCGTTTTATCAAACTTAGCTAAAGGTGACCTTACCAAAAATATAGAAGGGCAATATCAAGGCGTATTCAATACCCTGAAAAGCGACACAAACGCGACTATCGATAAATTAACCAATGTCATTCAAGAGATTCAAGTGTCAGCGAGCCAGGTTATGCAAAATGCAGGTGAAATAGCTTCAAGCAATACTGAAATAAGTAAACGCACAGAAGAGCAAGCTGCCAACCTTGAAGAGGCAAGCTCAAGTACTGAGCAAATGCTAGATGAGCTAACTAAAGTATCTGAACAATCAAAAAGTGCCGTGGCATTAGCAAGCAATGCTGAGGAAATTGCAGAAGAAGGAAACCAATTATCAATACAGACTGTTAGCGCGATTGATGAAGTGAATGAAGCCAGTAAAGACATAAACGAAATACTTACGGTTATTGACAACCTGGCTTTTCAAACAAACTTACTATCACTTAATGCCGCCGTAGAAGCTGCTAGGGCTGGCGACCACGGAAGGGGCTTTGCTGTAGTCGCTAATGAAGTGGGTGATTTAGCTGGACGTAGTGCTAAATCTGCGAAACAGATAAAAAGTATTATTGTAAATAGTAATCAAAAAGTAGCGCTTGGGACTGAATTAGCAGACACCTCAGGAAAAAAACTAAAACACATAATGCAAGCTGTTAGCGATGTTAGTAAAAATATAATACATATAGCGCATTCTACCTCCGCACAGGAGCAAGCAATTAAAGAGGTCAATCTTGTTGTACAACGTTTAACGGGGCTAACTCAGGCAAACTCAGCTATTACAGAAGAAACAATGGCAGCAGCACGACAAATGGCAGAACAAGCAACAGAGATGAGAGTGCAACTCAATTACTTTAATCTAAAAAAAGAGCAACAATAGAATAAATGCGCTGCCAGTTATCCTGCTAGCGCAACGCACTTTTTAACTTGAGAAACTCAATGAGCCATTGTTAGTTATATACAATTATAAAATTACGTCACTTTACCCGCTAAATTAAAACGTGGCTGGGTATATAGCTGGGTTTTAACCACCTCAGCTAAAATAGCCACTGCCTGCCAAATCTCTTCAAACGAAGTATAAAGTGGCGTAAAACCAAAGCGTAGAATATTAGGTGCACGAAAATCAGCAATAACCCCTTTTTCAATTAACGCTTGGCATATAGCAAATGCGTCGGTATGTGAAAATGCTAGTTGGCTACCTCTTTGGCTCGAATTTTCAGTGGAACATAAGCGCAAATCACTTAAGCATGAATGTGTTTTTACTAATTTAATAAATACGTCAGCAAGTGCAATCGACTTTTCTCTTATTTGTGAAATATCTACATCTTGCCATACATCAAGCGCAGCATCTAAAGCACTCATAGCAATTACACTGGGTGTGCCACATAAATACTGATTTATATTCTTAGCACGTTGATATTTTGCATCAAAAGCAAATGGTTTTGCATGACCCATCCAGCCTGATAAGGGGTGTTTTACAGCAGCTTGGTGGCGTTTTGCTACATATAAAAACGCAGGCGAACCAGGACCGCCATTTAAGTATTTATAGCCACAACCAACAGCAAAATCAGCATTACAGTCATCAAGTTCAACCGGTATAGCACCTGCACTATGAGCTAAATCCCATATCACCAAAATGCCTTTTTCATGAGCTAGCTGGGTGATTTTTTGCATATCTAACAATTTACCGGTTCTAAAATTCACCTGTGTTAACAGTAATACTGCCACTGTATCATTTAGGCTTTGTTCAATATCTTGCTCTGCGACGAGTTTTAGCTGACATAAGTCGGGGCCTAATAATTCACTTAACCCTTGAACCATGTATAAGTCAGTAGGAAAGTTATCCTCGGTAGATAACACCACGTTACGCTCAGAGTTTAACGATAGCGCACTACTTAATAGTTTAAATAAATTAACCGAAATAGAATCACAACAAATAACTTGGCCTTTGTCGGCGCCAATAATAGGCGCTATTTTCTCCCCTACCTGAGTAGGTAAATCAATCCATTGGTGATCATTCCAACTTCTGATTAGGTGACTACCCCATTGCTGGCTTACCACCTCAGCTACGCGCGGTTTTACTGCTTTAGGCAGAGCACCTAACGAATTACCATCGAGATAAATAGTGTCTGCGGGTAAATCAAATTCGTCACGTTTGTGAGCCAGCGTATCCACTTTATCAAGCGCTATAATCTCATTAAAATTCATTGTTACATCTCATTCAAATTTTGTATTAGTGTATTAAATGCAGCTGATCCCGGATGGATCCAATCAAAATGCCCCACGCCTTCTAACATGACAACTGGACGTTTAAGCTGTTCTAAATTAAAAGCAGGCACGATGGCATCTTGGTCACCTTGTAATATAATGCTTTGCGGATGAAGTGGCTGCTCACTCGGGTTAGCTTGCGTGTATGCCTTAGGTTTATCAGTTGGCATGCCTTGCATAAAATCTTGAGTCACTTTTTGACAACTATTATCACCACGCGCATACGCTTTTATATCAGTAATAGGGGCTAAGGCAATAACCCCTTTAAGCTGATCAATTTCACCACCAGCAAGCAGAGCTAAATGCCCACCAGCGGAGTGTCCTACCACAACCGAGTCAGCTAAATTAAACTCGCCATTGTTATATTTACTTACAGCTAAAATTCCGGCTTTTACATCATTAAACGTTGCAGGCCAGCCACCACCGCTTGCGCCGCTTCTTCTATACTCTAAAGACCATACGTTAAAACCAGCTTGTGCAAGCCCAGTACTTAACGCGTAGGTATGTTTAATATCGTATGCACTTAGCCAACAACCACCATGAAGTAAAATAACTAACGGGTTTTGCGGCTGTATTTTTTTTGCGCGCCAGAGTAATGCGTACTGTGACTCATCACTGCCGTAGGCTACTTTTTCATCAGCTGAGTTAAATCCAAGCGAAGCAACACTTGCGTATGCAACATTATTATCTACATCAGGAAAGTTAACTTGCAGCGCGGTGGCATTAACCAAAAAAGGCCATACAACTAAAAATAAAACTACTAAGCATTTCAAAATAAAATACTTCCTTTTTTAACCTTAAAAGCGATATAACTAAAAACGCTGGCAGTCGTTTACAAATTTTTTAATACGACTTACCAGGGCTATTACGTCATTATTAATAAAATAAATAGAATGATTTATTGTTGTTTAAAAACCGTGCCTTCTTTCATAACAAAATCAACATCCAATAAAGCGCTAATATCGCTAAGTGGGCTGGTGTCTAAGGCAATAATATCAGCAAACTTACCAGGCTCTATGGTGCCTAAGCTATGATTCATATCAATCAAATCAGCCGCGTTAACCGTTGCCGACTTTAAGATATCAGCAGGAGTCATACCTGCTTGGTACATCAATACCGCTTCTTGTGCGTTAATGCCGTGCTTAGATACGCCACTGTCGGTACCAAATGCAATGTTTACCCCGGACTTATATGCCTTGGTAAAATTGTTGAGCATATCGCCCCCCACCCTAATTGCTTTGCTTTTAATTGGCGCAGACATAAAGTCACTGTTTTTTGCTAACCTAACTACGGTGTGCCCAGCAAGCAAAGTAGGGACTAAATAAGCCCCTGTTTCTTTAAATAATTTAATGCCTTCATCATCTGTGTAACTACCGTGCTCAATGCTATCAACGCCCGCACGTAATGCTGCATTAATACCTTGAGCGGCATGCGCATGACTAGCTACTTTTCGCCCTAAACCATGCGCTGTATCAACTACAGCTTTAAGTTCATCGTCTTGCATTTGCTGCCCTGTGCCCGTAGTAGTATCCGAAAGCACGCCACCGGTAGAAGCAACTTTAATTAAATCAGCCCCGTATTTAATTGCATAGCGAGTTTTTTTGCGGCATTCAATAGCGCCATCACACACTGTGGGCGGTGTTTTCATAGTGAGTAAGTCTGGGCTCATACCATCAACATCTAAGTGCCCGCCGGTAATAGTAACGCCAGCACCAGCAATAATTCGAGGGCCACTTATCCACCCTTTGGCCACCCCATTTCTTAATGCGTACATTTGCTCACTTTGACTGCCCACATCACGCACTGTAGTAAAACCCGCCATAAGGGTTTTGTTAGCAAAATGCACACTGCGCATTGCTATATCTGCATCAGACATTTCCACCAGCTCTTTTTTGTTATCTGGCCCAAGCTCACCTTGTAAATGCACATGCATATCCATGAGCCCAGGCATAACAAAGCGGGTCGATAAATCGATTAACTGAGCATTTTCACCAAAACGGTTGATAGGTAAAAAACCCGCTGATACCGAAACTATTTTGCCATTTTCTATTACTATAGTTTGTTTTTGTTGTGGTTTTTCTCCGGGAATAGCCAATAACTCTCCTGCATGAATTATTTTAGTACTCGCATGTGCATTAGTAGCAACGATGTTAACTGCGAAAAAAAACGAGGTAACAACACTCAATCGAAATATGCTCATTAAACTCTCCGGTGATTCGTTCTGCGTTAACAACAACGAAATAACGTTAAAATATTGTTATACAACCAATACCTTATCAGGAAAGTGATAAAAACAAACCTGAAATACATTTTTAGTAAGAATTCTGCCAACTATTAACACTGTCTTAGACTGAAAAAATAAAAGAAGGTGTCTATACTCAACCTTATTGTTGTAATACTTTTCATATGTAGGGAGCTTATGGATATTAAAGACATAAATATTGCGCTGCTAGAAAAGTGTAATTTTCTTTTAATGGTATTTGATAATAATAATCAGCTTAGTTATCTTTCTCAAAGGTGGTCAGAGCTTAATGTTGCAGCTAAAAAAGTACCCACCATTGAAAGCCTTTATGGCTGTTGTACTACTGAAAGCAAAGATCTATTACAACAACAAATTCTCGCACTAAAATCGCAACATAATGAGTTAGATCAATTTGATATTGAACTAACATTAGCAACCGATTACTCCATTAAACTAAATTGTTGCTTACACAGTGTGCAGCAAAACCAACACCAATATATAGTTTTAGTTTTTAACCAGCATTTTGCCCAAGTGTCGTCTGTTATTAGCAATAACGAATTACAAACCATCATAGAAAATGCCGGCGAAGTATTAAAGGTAGGCTATTGGCAGTTCGACTGTATAACTAACCAATTATTTTGGACCGATGAAATTTACACCATTCATGGTGTTTCACCGAGTAACTATTCCCCTCAACTAGATACTGCAATAAATTTTTATCATGAAGATGACAAATCCAAAATAACAGATGCGATCGAGCAAGCTCTTGCATGCGGACAAGAATGGAGCTGTATAAAGCTTCGTGTTGTAGATGACGATCTACAAGAGCGCACTGTTATATCAAGCGGCAATGTATCGAGAGATTTAAACGGTGAAATCACTAAGTTATATGGCATTTTTCAAGACATATCAGGGAATGAAAAAATAGCTCTGGAGCGGGATTTTTTAGTTACTGCACTCAAAGAAACCACTGTAGGAATGGTGATTGCCGATAAAGACAAGCGTGTTATTTGGGTAAATGGCTCATTTGAAAGAATTACGGGCTACCCACTGAATCAAGTAGAAGGTAAAAAGCTTGGCTCCATTTTACAAGGTGAAAAAACTGACGCCAACACAATAGAGCAACTTAAAATTCATCTTAAAAAAGGCATCCCTATAACCACCCGAATTTTAAACTATACGCAAAATGGTGACCCTTATTGGAATGAACTGGCCATATCACCCATTTTTAGAGACGGCAAAGTGGCTTATTACTTTGCTGTACAAAACGACGTAACCAAAGAAATAAACATAGAGCATAAACTGATAGCCCTCAATACCAGTTTAGAGCAACGTATTCAGGCGCGTACTCAAGAACTCTCTTCACTTAATAAAGAGCTAGAAAAGCAAGCCAATATAGACCCACTTACAGGCTGTTTAAATAGACGAACTTTATACAGAACACTCAGCGATGAACTATTAAAAACGCAAAATAAAAACACCTATATTTCATTATTAATGCTCGACATAGACCATTTTAAAGCAATAAATGATAATTATGGCCACGAAGCTGGCGATTTAAGCTTAAAAGAGCTTACCAATACATTACGCTCTTTAACCAGAAAGCACGATTTTGTATTTCGCCTGGGCGGTGAAGAGTTTTTAATTATTATGCCCAATACAAACAAAGCAGAAGCTAAGCAAGCCGCTGAGCGAATTAAAAACACGATTAATCAACATAAAGTTTTCTATCGCAATAAAAATATTAGCTTTACGGTAAGTATTGGGCTGCTTACCCATGATGGCTCTATCAGCCTACAAAACAGCTTAAAATACGTTGATGACTATTTATACGAAGCAAAAACGAAAGGCCGTAATAGGATTGTTGATTGAGCAATTTAAAATCAATTGGTAAAAACTTAACTAGTCATATAAGCTAACTAATTGAGCATAATAATTTAAATGTATTTAGCTAAATTTGAGTTCGTAAATAAATACACTTTAGGCAAAAATATTAAACGCGTACTTTTTTATTTTACGTCAGCTAGTTCGCTATTATTTTTATTCGATTATCTAGTGTTAATCACATCAAAAACAAGGTTGCATAATGATAAAAGCGTCAACACCTGAAGATGAACTATCACGGCTAAAAGACCTATATGAGTATGACGTTTTAGACACTGAAGCTGAAAAATCCTTTGACGACTTAACCCAACTTGCATCTGATATTTGCGAAACGCCAATTTCACTGATAAGCCTTGTTGATCCCAACAGGCAATGGTTTAAGTCTAAGTATGGAATTGATGTAGCCGAAACAGCACGAGATATATCATTTTGTTCTCACGCAATTTTAGAAAACCAAGTGTTCGAAGTTCAAAATGCACTTACTGATACCCGCTTTCACGATAACCCCTTGGTTGCAAACGACCCAAACATTCGCTTTTACGCAGGTACACCACTTATCACTCCTAGAGGTAATGCTATAGGTACGTTATGTGTTATTAGTGATAAACCAAAAAAGCTTTCGAGCAAACAAATAAATGCGCTCACGGTTTTGGGCAAAGAGGTTATTGCGCAACTAGAGCTTAGGCTTAATAATAAAAAGCTGTCTATGGCATTAGAAAAACAAAAAGCACACAATAAAGAACTAGAAAAGTTAAAAGAAGAAGCAGATACGGCCAATAACACTAAGAGTAAATTTTTAGCAAATATGACTCACGAGCTGAGAACCCCATTGCATGGGATTTTAAATTTAGCTGAATTTGGTATGACCGAAACCACAACAGAGGAAAAAGACAGCACTTTAAAAAGTATATTAAAGTCAGCTCATTACTTATCAAATATTGTAAATGACATTTTAGACTTTTCTAAAATTGAGGCTGGTAAATTAGAAATTGAACATATCGACTTCGATCTTAATGACGTTATTAGCGATGTGATAAAGCCCCAGTTACAGCAAGCGTCTACTAAAGGTATAAAGCTTATTACATCGGTAGACTCTAAAATAGCAGATAATTTTAAAGGGGATCCTCTTCGGGTTTCGCAAATTTTAAATAACTTGTGCTCAAATGCGATTAAATTCACCAAAACTGGCCAAGTCGAACTGAAAGTAAGTATTAAAAGCAGTACATTGCAAACACAAGTACTCAAGTTTGAAGTTATTGATACAGGCCTTGGCATTAATGAGACTGTTCAAGAACATTTATTTAAAGAATTTCATCAGGCAGACTCATCGACCTCAAGAGAATATGGGGGTACAGGTTTAGGCTTATCAATTTGTGCTCGTTTAAGTGAGCTAATGCAGGGGCACCTTAGCTTCACCAGCCAAATAGGTAAAGGCTCTACGTTCACCTATGAGCAACGCTTTGAGATTGTTTTGTCACCAATAATAGCAAAGCAAAGCGTTGAGCTAACAAACTTACAAGGTTGTACTGTCTTAATTGCCGAAGATAATAAAATAAATCAGCTCATTATTGTTAAAATGCTCAAGGTACATAATGCTGATTTAATAATCGCAGAGAACGGTAAAGAATGCGTTAAGTACTTCAAAGAACACCCTGTAGACTTAATTTTCATGGATATACAAATGCCTGAAATAGATGGCATAAAAGCCACACAGGCTATTAGATCGCTTCCTACAGGTAAAATCGTTCCAATTATCGCTATGACAGCAAATACCCTAAAACAAGACATTGAGCATTATTTAGATATTGGCATGGATGGCTACTTAACAAAACCGTTCGATAAAGCTAAGCTCAACAGCTTACTCAATGTTTATAATCCTAAAAACCTCAACCTCAAAAACTTAGCAGTAAAAATTAGCGATCCTAATGTTTCTAGTAACAGGAAGCTAAACCAAATATGCAAAGAGTTAAAAGCGCTTATTCCTAATGCCAATCGAGTCAGTCTGTGGTTATTTAATAAAGAATACAGCGCATTAAGTTGCTTAATTTGTCTTGATGAAAATGATGACATGTCAAGTGGTGCTGTTTTAAATACAGAAAACTCCCCTGCTTATTTCAACTATATTTTAACCAACCAAGTACTCGACGCCTCAGACGCCAGAAATAACGAAGTAACCGAGTCGTTTACTCACTCTTACTTTGAGCCACTCAATATTTGTTCTTTACTTGATTACACTTATAAACTTGATAACAAGCCGTTAGGTGTCATTTGTTGTGAAAGTGTAGACTCAAAGGTAACTTGGAGTCATGCTGATAAAGAGTCATTAGTAAAAGTTGCTGATGTCACGAACTTGTTTTTATCTAAACAAATAAAGCATGAGTAAAACAGGCCTACTTAGTGGCTAAAATTGCCACCTAATAGGCTTAAAATTATTATAAAATCTCAATCTTGGGTCTGCTCTAACTCACGCTGAGTTTATTTTTTATCTGCTTTAACTGGCTTTATTTTAAAGAAAAAAGTATACACAACCGGAACAAACCCTAATGTTAAAATTGTTCCCATAGCAAGACCAAACGCAATCGTGCTTGCTTGACCATAAAACAAAACATCTTTAGATAAAATAAGTGGCATTAAGCCTATTATCGTTGTGCAAGTAGACATCAAAATAGGTCGTAAACGCCTTAAAGAGGCATTGATTACCGCCTCAAAGTTTTGTTGATTAGACTGCTCTGTGGTTTGTTGCTCTAAGCACTCTATCTGTTTACGTTCAATATTTATTCGGTCTATTAAAATCACCGCATTATTAATGATAATACCGGCAAGCGCATATAAACCTAAAATAACCATAAACCCAAAGTTTGCTTGCATAACCAACAAACCAAAAGCAGCACCAATAATAATTAGGGGTACGGTTAAAAATACAATACTGGTTGCACGGTAAGAGCGAAACTGCGCAATAATAATAAACACCATAATGGCAATACACAGCGGTAAATTAGCTAAAATAGCAGCTTGCGATTCCGCGGAGTCTCCAATCACCCCGTCGTATTCAATTTTATATCCAGGTGGTAATTTTTCTTTTATTTTAGCAAGCTTCTCTTCAAGTAAGGGCACCATACTTTGCGCCGACATAATTTGATTTTTAGCTTGTACCGTTACGGTACGAAATAAATTTTCACGAGCAATGCGGGCAAACTGAGTCTCATAGCGAATATCAGCCACTTGCATTAAAGGAACACTGACGCCTTTAGCAGAAGAATAAATACTAACACTGTTGATCCGATCTAAATCGTATCGCTCACTGTCTTGCGCCCTTAATACAATAGGGAATATATCATCACCTTCACGAAACTCGGATATTATGCGTCCAGAAAAATAGGTTTCTAACGCTTGGGCAACATCATTTGAGCTAATTCCGGCACGACGAGCATTTTGCTGATTAACCTCAAGTTTAAGTGTCGTAATGCGGTTTTCCCAATCGCTTTTAATATCAAACGTGCCATCTACATTTCGCAACAAAGTTTTAATTTCATCGCTAACAGAATAAATATAATCACTATCAGGACCTTTAACTTGAATCTCTATTAGTGAAGAATCAGATGGCCCTAAGAACATTTTCGTAACACGCCCCATCACACCAGGAAAATCTTGAGCAAACATCTCACGCACTCTCTTTAATGTAGGATCGGCGAACTTTCGTTCACCTACATCAATCATAAAAAATGCTTTTGAAGGTTCGGGGTCGATAGGTGTAAGTGATAAAACAAACCGAGGACCACCAAATCCAGCATAGGCCGCATATTTTTCAATATGTGGAAAGTGTTCTTTATCATCCAAGTTTTTTGAAATAGCCTGCACCGTTGCGTCAGTTTTAAGCATTGAAGTACCCGCTGGCATATCAAGGTACACTAAAATTTGTGCTCGATCAGAATCAGGAAAAAACTTTGCAGGCACTAGACTCATAGCCCAGCCCCCTGCCAAAAATAGTCCTAAAATAACAACAACAAACGCAATACGCGCACGCATAATTTGTCGTAATGCTTTTTCGTAAAGCGGGGTGAGGCTATCAAAAAAGCGATTAATTTTACGGCGAACAATATTTTGCTTTTGCCTCGTTTCTTTTTTAACAAAGCGATGACATAAATAAGTAGTAAATGTCAGGCTTAGCGCCCAAGAAGTAAGTAATGCAATTAGCACCACCAAGGAGATCGAGCGCGTATATTCACCGGCACTACTTTGTGCCAACATAAGGGGTAAAAACACAAGAATAGTTGTTAATGATGAAGTTAAAGACGGTATCGCAAGAGTGCCTGAAGTGTTACGAATAGCATCATCACGCGTTTCGCCATCTTCGATACGCTTTTTAAAATCTTCAGCCATTATTATGCCATCATCAACCAAAAGACCAAGCGCAATAATTAAAGTAGCTAGCGACATACGCTCTAATGGAATACCCATAAAGTTCATAACTGAAAGCGTGATTAAAATCGCTGCTGGCACAATCGAGCCCACAATCAGACCAGTGCGTAAGCCTAAAAACATCACTACCACAACTGATACTATAACGATGGTTTGCAAAACACTAAAAGTCACACCAAATACTGCATCTTCAACCACATCGGCTTGGCGCGTAATATTTTTTAATTGATAGCCTGCAGGAATAGTTTGATTAATTTGCGCTATCATCGCTTCTATTTTAGGAGTGAACTTAAGCACATCCGCTTGTTCATCCTTAGATATGGCAAAAATAATGGCTTGGCGATTATTGTAATAACTTGTTCTTGATGGGGGATCGACCACTTTACGGCTTATTTTAGCAATATCGCGCAGCAATATTGTTTCAGGCTGGTTAGGCACACTGATAAGTGTATTTCTAATATCGGCAAGGTTTTGGTAATTTCCTGAAGGTTGAATAATAAAGTTTTTGCCATTGGCGTCAATAACCCCACTAGGGCGTATAATATTTTGGTTTTTTAAAGCACCAATTAATTGGTCAGGTGCAATACCCAGTTGAGCGAGCTTAGCATTTTCAATTTCAATAAAAATACGCTCTTGTTGAATGCCCAAAATATCAATTTTTTTAGTGCCCTCAACTTGATGCAGCATATCAGCAATGTGTTGCGCCACATCTTGGCGATCGCCCATACTGTAGGCAGGTTCAGCAATAAGTGCCACTGTTAATACGGCAACATCACCAAAATCATCGTTTACTACATAAGGCAATGTCCCATTGGGTAAGTCATCACGCACTGCGTTTATTTGATCGCGCAGTTTATCCCATTGTTGATCAAACTCACTTTGCTCAACACTTTGCTTAAGCTCAGCGTGAATAATAGAACGACCAGGGATAGATACTGAGCGAATTTCGGCAATACTGGGCATTTCACGAATAGCTTCTTCGAGTGTTTTAGTGATCAACAACTCTACTTTTTTTGCGCTCATTCCCGGATAAGCGGTTGTGACAACAGCTTCACGAATTTTTATTTTAGGATCTTCTTGCTTTGGTAGTTGATAATAACTAAAGGCGCCAAATAACATAAGGCCAAAAACAATAGCTAACATAAGGCGATTATGATCAAGAGCAAGCTCTGAAATAGTAGGGATCTTCATCGTTTAAATCTCCGTAGCGGGTTATGGATTAAGGCGCTTAATTTCGCCTTCGATAAGCGTTACTTTTTGCCCATCGTGTAAAAAAGCCATTCCCGCGTTAACAATTTGTTCCCCCTCTTTTAAATCTCCTTTAATTTGCGCTTTTTGCGCAAAAAATTTCATTACATCCACTGTTGTTTTTTGTAAAACGTAGCCAGCTGGTTGTGAGTCAGCTTGCGCTGTTGTTATCAGTTTAAAAACAAAGTGTTGGTTATTTTCTTTTGCCATGATTGCACTTACAGGCACCATAAAACCATCGCTTTCTCCCTGCTGTTGTTTAAATTGCACTTCTGCACTCATACCCGTTCTG
Source organism: Pseudoalteromonas sp. 11L1 (assembly GCF_055397545.1). The sequence continues at coordinate 152,895 of NZ_AP041141.1, forward strand.
ATACCTGCGATATCATTAGCTGAGATTTTTAAAATAATAGGAAAAGCATTCGCTCCTTGAGCAGCTGAGCCAATTTCTTTAATTTTGGCATTCAACGATTTATCTAAAGCTGAAATAGTTACCTTTGCCGGTTTATCAATAGTTAACGAGGAGAGAAGCCCTTCAGGCGCAAGCGCTGAGACTTCAAAACTTTCTTTACCTTGGATTAAAAGTGCCGAGATATTAGGGCTGACTTGTTGCGAAGGTTCAATATTACGTTTTGAGATAGTCCCAGCATAGGGCGCAATTAGCGTGGTATCTTTTAACTCTTCTCTTGCCATCGCTAGTCGCACTTGAGCAATATCGACTTTATCCTTGGCGCTCTCATATTGCGACTTTGCTAAATCGTATTGCGCGCCAGACACCGCACCATCATCAACCAGTGACGCTTTACGTTCAAAATCCTGCTTAACATTTAGCATCGTAGCCTTTGCATTAGAGACCTGTCCTTTGGCCTCTTGCACTGCCAATAAATATTTTGTTTGTTCCAGCCTAGCTAACGGCTCACCTTCTTTAAAAGACTCACCAATTTCAAAAAAAACGTCTTCGACCTTTCCGCTAACCTCAAATGTTAAAGTGGCTGTGTTAGCAGGTTGGATAACACCTGATAAAATACGACTATCAAACGATTTAGTTTTATTTAACTCAATGGCAGAAACAGGTTTTAATTTTTGCTCAGAAACTTGCTCTTCAGAGCACCCTGACAACATAAAAATAATAACTAAAAAAACAACTATATGATTCATAATTTCCCTTGATAAATAGTGTATTCAAACCGATTGAACTACTAAACTAACCACAACCAGTCTTCACTATGAGCCATCTAATTTAAAGTATGGCTAACATTGTTATCACCCTGAAAGCTTGGGTATAATGTATTATTCCGGCTGTATTCTTAGCCTCTAAATTGGATCTTCTCCCATGAAAAAACTATCTGCTGTGCAAGTTAAACAACAAGCACTCGTCCTCAGTGTTGCTGACAATATAGAAGAGCAAGGCCGTGCTGAAATTCCAGGTATGCTGCAGTGCTGGTTTGATGTGGAATATCATTTATTTCCGGGCTCTTTACTAATGTGTTTTCAGTTTGAAAACCAACAGGCACTAACTGCGGCAGAGCCTGAGTTATTAAAATGGCAAAAGCGCTTAAGCGGTGCCATGCTTAAAAAAGGCGTAATTTTGAAAGATATGCGTAAACATTTAGTATTTACCTTAAAAGGACCAGACGACTAAACCACTTATTTTGTAAGCGCACTCTACCTCGGTGCGCTCTCCAAATTAAACTCATTAACGTGTTCAATTAGCTCAGGGAAAAACGCTAAAAACAGTCCATCTAGCTCACTATAATGTCGGGTTATATCTTCAGCGGTGCCTGTAAAATTATTAGTAAAGCGAATCCGTTTAGCAATATTATCAAGCGCCCGCCCAACCCCATCAACGCTTTCATACTCTTTAAACCAATCGTTTTGCGTCATACTGGTTACTACACGTTGCATTCGTGTAGGCATTACAGGTATACGCTTATCCAAAAGCCCATAACTGGTGTGCTTAAAATCAATTAATGATTGGTTATTAAACTGCTGCCAATGCGCAATCAGAAAATGATCAAACACCACATCTATAGCCACGCCAGCAAAGCGCCTGCGCTTGGGTGAAAAAAGCTGTTTAGCTTCTTTAACAAAAGGGTGTGCGTCAGTAAATTTATCCACTAAATAATGATTATCAAGCGCGTTTTTAACGCTCGTAGGTATGTGCGTTAGCTGCCGTTGCCCCCCAAAGTCTCCCAGCAAATTGCCAAAATGGGAATCAGCCGTAGGCTGTGCTAAATAAAGGTGGGCTAAATAATTCATTGGTTGCCAATATAGATTAATATACCAAACTCAGATAGTTTTAAAATCAAACGCGTAAAAAGATGGAACGCAGTTCCACCTTTTTACTTTTTAGATACTTATAGTGCATTCTAAAATATTACGCTTTTGAAACCTTGCTTGCACCAGCATTATCAAGAATCTCTTCAATACTATTTTTGTTATCGCTGTTATATTTAACACCGACGAGTATTGAACCCTTCTCAATTGCGTTTTCATAATACTTAATTTCATGTTCTGGAATAAATGCGCCGATTGCTGCACCTAAAGTCCCACCAACGGCAGCACCTGCGCCACCAGCTGCAAGTGCTGAAACCAAAGGACCTGCAACTAATAAGCCGGCACCACCCGAAGCGACTGCACCAACAGCGGTAAAACCACCAATAATTGCTGCTAACACGCCTCCAGATGCAGCGCCCAGCAAACCGCCCTCTGCAGCTTTGGTACCTTCATCTACAGCAAAGTCTTCCTTTGTATACGAGTCGTTAGCAACAACGCTTATATCCGCCTCACTTACACCTAAAGCTTCTAATCTATAAATTGCTAATGTTGCTTGTGATGCATTATCGAATAACCCAGTAATAACAGTACTCATAATAACTCCTTTATTTGTTTAAGAAAGTACGCTAAGTAATTAGCAACATTCAAACCAAAGTTTTAATCCTTTAAAATCAGAAAGATAAATAAAAAAAGCAAAGTAGAACTCTACGTTTTACAGTAAAAGTTGCTAGAAGTTGTAAAAAGTTCACACACATAGGTATAACTCAAGCGATTGAAATATGAGTATAATTACAAAGAGACTAACGTTATTAGCATTGTTCTTCTAAAAATATCAACAACCCACGCTCATAGCGACTCAGGTACTTAGTCTTACGGGGTAGTTTGTCTAAGTTATTAAAGTCCTTTAGAGCTTCTTTACCTCCTTTACACAGCTCAATCAACTTTGGATGAATATATGAATTACGAGCTATTGCTGGGGTATTCCCTAAATTACTTGAAACGCTACCTAACATATCTTTAAGCGAAAGCTGGCCGTTTGATTTATGTAAGACTTCAAATGCCAAAACACTGGCCCGCCATGTTCTAAAATGTTTTGCACTAAACTGCTCACCCATAACACTTTGAATAAACTCATTCACTTCTTTGGAGGTAACATCACAACACTCGCCTTCATCGATATATTGGAATAAGCTCTGCCCAGGCAAATCTTGCAACTGCTGTATGATAGAGCTAAGCACTTTATCTGTTATGTTCACTTCTCTTTGCTTACCGGATTTTGCTTTATATTTTAAGCGAATATTTTTACCCGTAAGTTTTGCATGCCGGCTACGTAATGTCGTAGCACCAAAACTATTGTTATGTTTGGCATTTTTTTTAGAACCAACACGCAGAGCTCCAAGGTCCATTAAACGTACAACGGCTGCGATTGTGCGCTGGTAATTAAGCTCATTACCTCGCAAATATTCCGATAGTTTTGCTCTTAACAAAGGCAGTTTATTTCCAAATAAAACACATGCTTCAAACTTTTTAAGCTCTTGCTGCTCTCTAAACTCGGGATGATAAAAGTATTGCTTGCGGCCTTTGCTGTCGTAGCCAGTAGCTAAAATATGCCCATTTTCTTCTGGACATAACCATACATCTTTGTATGCGGGGGGAAAAGCGAGACTGTCTAACCGCTCTATTTCATCTTTATCATGTATTTTCTTTCCTGCAGGATCATAATAAACCCATTGGTTTTCATGCCTCTTTCGAGTTATGCCCGGCAAGTTATCATCGACATAAATTAGTTTCATTTTATTCCTTTAAATTTTTGTAACCCTCAAATCAAACGGTGCCATCAATAACAAGGGCTAGTTCTCACTAGCCCCAATTTATGCGATTTATCGGCTCCAATACCTAAGGTTACGAATTTTTGAGACAAACTCACTTGCGGAAATTTTATTTAAATTCAACAAGCCATCATCAAGCTGTCCATTTAAACCAGTAGCCTCGATTAAAGGAGTTGCTTTATCACTAAAGCCGATATACTTCATATGTGCATAAGCATCACTGACAAAATCTTTCGCCTCCGGTATTTCAGCAAACTTTTTAGCGCCTTCATTAGTGGTAAGCAGAACTATTGCGTCGTAAAGCACCGAAGGACCGCCATTAATCACTTGATCGGCCTCAATAATCTCGCCATTACTATTTTTAGCACCACCAACTTGAGCCGCAATAATTTCATAACTTGCACCTTCCTCTTTAAGGCTTTGTGTTAATAAATTAAAGGTTTCAGCATCAAAACCATCACTTACTAATATACCAAGCTTCCTGCCTTTAAATGTATTTGGCGCATTTTTTAAAATACTTAGCGCATCAGATACTGGTAAATCATGACGGGTATCAAGCGCCGCTTCTGCGGCATCTGGCATAGTTTGTAAACCTAAACCCAATGCAACTTGCTCAGCAAGCTTGTTATCAATATTTAACAGATGAGAAACCACACGTTCTCTGATACGTAAATGCTCTACTTTAGATAACTCAAAAATTAAAGCATCTTGGATATGCGTTTGCTCAACGTCAGTTTGACTTAAGTAGAATTGGCGCGCTTGACTGTAGTGATCACTAAATGTTTCTGAGCGATAGCGTAATTTACCCCCGTCAGTTTCAGATTCTGAGCTTTTGAATCCGTGTACAGGGCACTCTCGCGGATTGTTTTCATCCCCGCTGAATGAATTTGGTTCGTAATTAACCCGGCCTTTGGGGTTCTGCATTGCCATGTGGCCATCTTGAAGAAAGTGTCTCATCGGGCATTTTGGTGCATTAACAGGAATTTGTGTGAAATTAGGCCCACCTAACCGCTTGGTTTGTGTATCTAGGTACGAAAAATTACGGCCTTGCAATAAAGGATCGGGAGTAAAATCAAGCCCAGGCACTATATTTTGAGTACAAAAGGCAACTTGTTCAGTTTCCGCAAAGAAATTGTCTACGACTCGATTGAGTACCATTTTACCAATAATTTTAACTGGTACTTGCTCTTCGGGTATCAGTTTAGTGGCATCAAAAACATCGAACTCGAACTCTTCCGCAAATTTTTGATCAAATACTTGAATGCCCAGCTCCCATTCCGGATAGTCACCATTATTAATTGATTCCCACATATCACGACGATGAAAATCAGGATCAGCGCCATTTAATTTCAATGCCTCATTCCAAACCACTGACTGCATACCGCCTTTAGGTTTCCAGTGGAACTTAACAAATTTTTCTTCACCTTGTGCATTAATAAACTTAAAAGTATGAACGCCAAATCCTTCCATAAACCTTAATGAGCGCGGGATAGCTCTATCTGACATTGCCCACATAACCATGTGCATGGATTCTGGCGACAAACTTACAAAATCCCAAAAATTATCGTGGGCTGTTTGCGCTTGTGGAAAACCACGATCTGGTTCTGCTTTTGCGCTATGTATAAGGTCGGGAAACTTCATCGCGTCTTGAATGAAAAAAACTGGGATATTATTGCCTACCAGATCCCAATTACCTTCCTGCGTATAAAACTTAACGGCAAAACCTCGCACATCACGTGCTAAATCAGGCGAGCCCTGATTACCCGCCACTGTTGAAAAGCGTGCAAAAACAGGTGTTTTTTCACCTTTACGTTGAAAAATATCAGCAGAAGTCAAATCATCTAAAGCATCATACGTTTCAAAGTAACCATGTGCTCCATACCCTCTTGCGTGAACAACTCGCTCAGGAATTCGCTCGTGATCAAAGTGAAACAACTTTTCTCGTAACACATGATCTTCCAATAGTCCTGGTCCGCGTTGACCTGCTTTTAATGAATTTTGATTGTCACTGATAGGGCAACCTTGTGCGGTTGTCATTACGGGGTGATCTTCATTAGCTTTTTGATGAAGCTCTCCTGCATGTCCTTTGTTATTTGCATACTTAAATGACTCTGCCATAACTTTTCTTCCTTAAATGATTTTTTTGATTGCTATATTTTTAAAGGGTTAAAAAACAATAACCAAGCAAAAAAAAGACCATCTATAAATATCTTTAAAATCAATAATTAAGAAAGAAATGAAAATATTTCACCAATATAAACTATAAAAATTACACAGCTAATGTAAGCTTTCCTCAAAGCATCATTTTATTAAATTACTAAGCAATCAGCTTGTTCTTATTTTCATTATTACTGTATTTTTAAGTTAATCAAAGTTGAGCATGGTTCAACTGTGACACTGTAAATATTGGTAACCCACCATCACTTAAACACAGAGTCTATGGCCTTATCGCCTTAATGGTTTATTGTTTTAATTTACAAAATATCTTTTTATAAACAGCCGGAAGAGCAACAAAGCTCAACGCAAGGCGCCTTAATCGGGCTTGCACTCGTTGATGAACTTGTATTAACGCCGCAAGGCACGGCTGATGAGGAGTCTAAACACTTCAACTCTTCAAAATACTGATATGCTTATATTCATATTTGAGTGTAGCTAAGGTAAAAACCATGAAATTACCACTGTCTTGTGATGCCCATTATTACTCACACTTCATGTCTACAGCGCAAAGTGAAACGCTTTTTAAGTGGCTGAGGAGCAACTATGATCTCGAAGAGCCTGAGGTTATAGATTTCCCCGATGGATCACAAAAACCTATTTTACCGTGGCGAATGATTTTTTTAGACTCACAACTTGCTAAATCGGGTAGTTTCTCCTTGCATCATGGCAGACAAACAAAGAGTTTCCCCCTGCTTGAAGAGTTACGTCAGCAAATCACTGAACGCACCGGTTGTAATTTGGCTGTCGCGGTATGTTTGTACTACCCCAATGGGCAAGAAAGCTTAGGCTTTCATAGTGACTTACCCGCATTTGGCTCTACAGATGTGATTGCTTCAATCAGTATTGGGGCTCAGCGAGAATTTTTAATTCGCTCAAAAACCATCACACATGAACGCTATAATATCACGTTAGAAAATGGCTCTTTATTGCTGATGGGCAAAGGCTTTCAAGATAATTATGAACATGCAATTGCCAAAGGTGATAACACAATAGGACCTAGGTTTAATATCTCTTTTAGACGCTTTGGTAATAGCAAAGCATAAGTAGCTCAGTGAAAAAGTGTAAAGTAAGTGAAGGAATCATCCATTAGACAATTTCGCTCATCTACTGACTTTAAAGCGATTGAAAATAGATAAGGTATGCCTACTTTCTATCAATACTAGACAAAAACATACTTTCAGGTACTTTATTTTTAGTCATAACTTTATGGTATATACCGTCGTTTATACCTAAATCAATTGCTTTATTTACTACAATCATTGCGTTCAAACTTTTAGTAATGTCTTTTGCAAATGCAACATGAATTGAACGTTTCTCAATAACGTCAGAATCAAATGATATTTCGTTTTTAAATTCAATTAATTCATTACTTAACAAGTATTCGCCATAACTCTGCGACATAATAAGACGGTCTACTTTTTGATTATAAAGTAGTTTAAACCCTTGTTGAGCAGTGGCAACTTCTAACAACTCATAAGTATGATAACCTTTTAATATTTTGTCATGTACACCTAAACGAACACTCGCAATAACATTTTCTTCGTCTTTTCTATCTTTATGATAAAAAGCACCAAATGCCCCCACACCAATTGGGTTTGACAATACCGCCCACTGCTCTCTTCCTGGTAGATTAGCCGCTAAAAATAGACCGTCAGCTTTTCCTGACTGAGTATAATAGTTTGCTCTTGCCCAAGGTAAAACAATGGCATCCACTTCATACCCTAATTTAGCTAAGCTTTGATTTAAAAATTGCCAACTCGCACGATAGATTGGGTAATTTTCCTGCAGCATTTTTTCATGATCATGGCCAACTGCAAACGTAATGGTTTTATCTTTTTCGCTGGCATTTAACAAGCCGATATTAAAGCAGAAAATGCAAAAAAGAATGAGAGTTCTACGAATCATAGTAATCTCTTTTTAAAGGGGAATTTTTAAATTATATAAGATTTAAAAATAAAAGTTATATTTAAAGTGCTTGCTAATAACATAATAGGCATAAGCTATTTCAGTAAGGGGCCGCCCTTTAGTCTGTATCGATTAATTACACCCTAAATTTCACAAAAACGGGAAGTTAATTTATCACTATGTTTCAATAATCTACCTGCAATCAGTCACCCCTAAAAAATTACGTAAGGCCTCTAATAAAGAGCTTAGCTGTATTTTCAGTTGGTGCCCCATTTAATTGTTGGGTTGAAATAAAACACTTGAACTCTGTGAATAAAAAATCAAGGAAAAACCGCGACCAACTTGCGCGGTATTTTACAATTTTGAATCCCTTTTTGGTTTTACTAAATACAGCCTCAAATCCCAATAAAAGGAGAAACTAAAGGCAGATGCAAGCCATAACGGTAAAACCAGCCCAACACCGTTCAGCAAGCCGAGGAATAAGAAACTCACCAAAGGTGATAATTAATTTTTGTGTAGCGTAAACAGTCCTATATTCACGGCACTAGGGATCCAAATAGCTAATTGAGACTTTAATACTTGTGTTTCTATATTCATTTTATCTGAACAATAGGCGACAGCCTCTTTGTAACAACGCTGATCTTTTTTTAGCTGAAGCAAGAAATCGGTTTGCCAGTCGTTTAACATAGTGACTTTTAAGCGGTATTGGTGGCGTGATATGGCAATATACGTTTGCTCTGGTGTGGGCACAAGAGATGACTTACCTTGCTCAAGCTCAGCGACTAAAGGCAGTAAAGGATAATCGCTTTGAATAAGCTGTACGGACTCAGGTACTGCTATTATAAAGTCTTGCGCAATACCGCAAAGTAGCTCAATTTCGCTAATGGACAAAACTTTATGTGCTGTTTCAGGCCCAGGCTTCAAAAGTGTTAATGCTTTTGCTCTTTCAAATTTAGCTAGTTCTGCGGGTAGACAAAACATAGCTTGCTGATGCGGGCTAAAATCGCCTGTGGGTTTTGTGTGCGCTAAAAAATCAGCGAAGCGCGAGCCTAGCTGGTGCATAGTCCAAGACTCTGATGGCAAGGTGACAATAAAAGCTTTAGCGAAGGTATCAAATACTTCCTTACCCATGAACTGGCAAAGTAGTGCAAACTCCCCCCTAAGGCACTCGACTAAACGCATCACATAACCTGCAGCATAGATGTCGACCCTTCGCATGGCATTAAGGGTGCCACTGCTTTTAACACACTTATATAAAGTTAAGCCTTGTGAAGCAGCAGTATTAAGCTTTTGTGGCAAATCACCTCGCACCATTAAAACGGTGCTAAGCCACTGCTGGGTTTGTATTAAGTCTGGTGTTTTCATTGATCTAACTCTACTCGCTTAGACATGGTGTGGCGTGCCGCATCTAAACGTTCGTTAACTATGGGGGTTGAAAGCGCGTTAGTGTTAATAATCGTATTTTGTTCCGGGATATGACCTGCTAGTACCAGCTTTGCTTTGTTTAACTCTCCAACCAGCTCAGAAAAACTGGGAATATTGGCATCCCACTCAAGTAAGGTCGAAGTCCCCCCAGTTAAGCGCTGCGCCAATTGGTAAAGCTGCCAAACCTTATAGGGGACAGGCTGGTCATGAGTGTCTATCAAACAGTCTCCACAATCACTAGGGCCTGCAAGGTGTATTTGAACAATGTGATCGAGGGGTAATTGGCGAATAAATTGCTCGGCGTCAAAACCATGATTAAAACTACTAACAAAAACATTATTTACATCCAATAACATACCGCATCCTGTTGCTTTGACGAGCTCACAAAAAAACGCGCTTTCAGTGAAAGTAGAGTGTTGAAATTCAAGATAAGTTGACGGGTTTTCAAGCACTAAAGGCCTCTCTAAAAAGTCTTGTACTTGATCAACGCGGTCAATAACGTGCTGTAAACTTTCATCAGTTAGCGGCATTGGTAGCAAGTCGTGACTATTTAAACCAGCAAGGCCTGTCCAGCATAGATGATCAGAAATAAGTTGAGGGTTAACAAACTCACCTAACTCTTTGAGCTTGCGTAAGTATTCAAAGTTAATTGGATCGCTACTACCAATATTCATTGATACGCCATGCATAACTAGCGGGTATTGTTCCTTTAATTTATCGAGCACATACCTACCATATCCGTGATTATCTATATAGTTTTCACTGATAATTTCAAACCAATCAACACCAAGTGATGTATCGTGTTCCAAATGGGACATAATATAAGGATAATGCTGACTTCTGAGGCCAACACCAAACCCAAGATCAGTTAGCTTTTCGATAGCGGACGCAGCAAAATCCTGCGTCCGAGTTAGATTTGTCATACGCTCTTTCCTATCAAGTTGAAGGAGGAAGTGCTAAACGAATATCTGAAGGCATTGGCTGCTCAGGCGGTTTACCGTTATCATCCAACAAGCCATTAGCATTACTGTAAGCTTGCCAAGCAATGTTGTATACAGCGTCACCTTTTTTATAAGGCATTAATACGCACTCATCTGACTTATCACTGAGAGCGGCTTGGCTTTTTGGGTAAGTATAATCTATTGCTGAGAAGCTGTTATCTTTAAGGTTAAACTTAAATAACTGCATATCGTATTCTTGGTCATCACCTGAAAGCTTCGGGAAAAGTTGAGACGCCGAAATAGGCACTGCACAACCGCCCAAGTTATTACACTTATTATCGGCTGGTGCACTTTTTGGCCCGCTCGATACACTGCCACCACAGCTGCCACCTGGCGTTGTGCTATGCACAAAACCACAACCTCCCTGCGCTTTACAATCATTACTACCTTTACAGCTGTGATATACCTCAGGAGGTGGTAAATCATTAGTGCCGATGTTGTTATAACTCATTCCTTGGCAAGCATGATAAAGCGTGTCCGCACTTTGTGGGTCGATACCGCTCACTAAATCTGGCGCTATTCCTGTAGTTGCCCAGCAGATCGAAATTCTATCTCCAGAACCTCCCATTGCTGGACCCGGAAACTCCTCAGTTTTACCCGACCAATAGCGATCTAGCGCTGTTGTGAGACCTTTAATTGTACCTACTGCTGAACTACTAAATAATTGGTGAGTGTCATTAATATTAGTCGTGAGCCGCAGATTATTGAGCGCTTGCACTACGCTTGCTACCTCTGGGAGTTGCGGATTAGTCGCATGTGCTATATCGCCCCCTTTGGGATCTAATAATTCACAGCTCCAAGTGTTGCCATCAGCAAACCATGTAGGCCATGTCATGTAGCGTTCACTAGAGTTTGATGAAGGGGATTCAAAGTCAACGATCAGCTTCAGCGTATCGGTGAAAATTTGAAAGTGATCTTTATATTTATTGGTGATCCGTGCACATGCTGAGCCTGATATAGGACCTTCACTGCAGCTTGCTGGGTAATCCGCTTTTAATGCATCAGCGCTTGGTTGGAACTTTTCTTCGACTGTACTCGGGTGAGCATCGTTTGATGGCGACTCCTTAGAAGCAAGAAAGTTTTGCGCCCATATCTCATTAGCCCAACGTTTACAAAGCATGTCAGCCACACCATCACCCTCACCTTGATCCGTAATGGCATTCACATTGTTCATTAAGGCTTCTTTGAGAGCTGTATGATCTGAATTTACGTTGAGTGAACCCATAATGCCCGGAAATTGTGCTTGATATTCATCATTTCCAGGGCGCTCATTGAAGTAGTCGCGCTGACTAGCTTCGCAGGTAGGCTGAATAGTTGCGTAATCTAACAAACTAGTTCCATCGTCATATTGGATCTGAATATAATCCCAATAACTTAAGTACATGTGCCCAATTGAACCAAATAGCGGCAAGTCACTTTCCTTGTAATTCGGTTTCCACCAGTCATATGGGGCTTGTTCAAAGTATTTTGGTCGTTGTGTATCTGCGTTTGGTTTTAAAAACTCTGGTTGAATAATTTTGTGAGCATTTTCTTCAGTCTCTTCTATCAACATAAATAGCAGCGTTTGCTCTTTACTGAGTTCTGTTGCATTAACACGTAAATCTTGTAGCGTTTTATTGGGAAAAATTTGTTTGAAATAAGCTTGAACCGCAGGGCTCAATTTAGATAAATCGGTAGTACAGTCCGCAAAGTTCAAAATATGTGGAATGCTACTTTTGTTGTTGTAGCACTTCCAACCATATTTTTCGTCAATTAACGCCTGACTAGTAAAGCTCGGTGTGAGGCCCAATTTACTTGCCATATTTGAGGCCAGTTGTAGATGCAGCATTTCTTCAATAAAAACACTATATACCCCGTTGAACACTTGTTGATTAACAGACAGTTCATATTTTTTGGCTGGTTTATTTGCATCATCACTGTTTCCAGCTGAGGTGTCGGTGTCAAACAAAGCAGTTAAGTTAACATCATACTGATTACGTCTTATTTCAGGAATGTAACCAGCCGTAGGACCAAGCCCTGGCCAATAACGGCCGGGATACAGTTTCGACGAGTCTGCAATTTGGTGTGTCCCTTGAATCGAATAGAGGCCGCTCATATAAAGCGGGATTGTAAATAATTCGACGTTAATTGCAGCCTGTGCAATTGCTCTCAGACAAGATAAATCAGCCGCTTTATACTTGCTATCACGCACTTTAATTTTTTGCTTTTGCGCACTGCTGAGAAGAATATTAGCATCAATTTCTGTATCTACTGCTACCGACGGGCCCGTTTTGTTTTGCACATTCATAATTTGCTCCTTTGTGACGGTGAACGTTGTGCAATATCGCTGGCTTAAATAAAAATAAGTTAGGATCTTGGTTGGTTATCCAAGACACCTTAAAGATTTAAGCTAGTTGATTTAGGTGAGCGATGGACACTCTTTATAAAGATAGCTGAAGACAAGCGTAAAAATATTACACAGCATTACATAACGCTATAAATGCATGTGTTGCTAGAAGTAAAAATAGAAAAAAGCATAGGGTCACTAATAATTGCAACCCTGACGAGTTTTTGTATTGAGTTTTTAATCGACCTTCCTAATTACACTCAATTGAGTATTGGGTGTAATAATTTGTAATAGATATCTTAAATCATCCAACCTAACATTTTATTAACAACGAATTTTATGTTGTTTGACAATGAAATAGATATTTACAATGGAGAAATAAATTATGGGTACCGATACTAATTTTAATATTGATGTTAATCAGCTAATTACTAGTGTTTTTGGTAGCAATAAAGATCGCAACGATTTGGCTGTTGGTATAAGGAATGCTACAAAATCAACAATAAGTGTAGATTACTATATTGACCATGGTAGTTTACGAGATGTTGACGGTGGCAACAAAATTAACCCTGGGGAGCTTTGGGAAGCAGGTGTTCATGCTAAAGGTGCGGGTTCAAATATTACTATGAGCATTGAAATTTCAGGTAATAAATCTGGTTGGGCAATTATGTCCGCAACACCAGTAAATAAACAGAACTATTTTAAAGTACAGCATAGTAAAACGCCTTATAGTAGCTCTAAAGATGCATATAAAGCGGCTGATAAAACAAAAAAACACTACTCTGATGATGGCATTTACGATGAAAGTCATAACGGGTATACGGCAGTAATAAGTATGACTGGTGAAAGCCCTGCTGCCTGCACCATTGTTATCGAAGATAACTAATTTTAAATTTATTTGTTATTAGGCAGTGTATATACACTGCCAGAAAAAGGACTGATATTGGTAGTAAACGATGACGGAGACCAAGGGCCTTACTTAATCATCAATGATGCTAAAAATATCTAAATTCAAATGGCGTTCTTAGCCAAGCCATGGTGCATATTAATACCAATCGACGTAATGACTAGATGCGTAGTCATATTTAAAGTGAGTTTAAATAATAAGAACACTTGGTTTTTAAATAAAAAGATCAAGAAAATACAGCTGCCTGCTTGATCAGAAATTTCTAATGGGTAGCCCTTTGGTTTTTCTAAGTGATAAAAGGAGCTCAAATTGCAGGCATGAATGACTTGTGGTCACTTGCAAACGAGCCCTTTTGGCTGCAGCCGGTGAAGAGGTAAAAACTTACACAAGATTTTACCTCTCTTAAATTAAACTTTTAATTAGATTAGCTGCCCAACAAAGTTAACACTATTATGGGCTAAAATAGGAAACACCAAACTCCCTGTGCGCTCTCTTAGCCAAAGTAAAATAAAGCCGTAGCCACCTGTTAATAAAATAGCGGGAAAAGAAAAGTGCCACTCTCCACCATTAAACATAACCCCATGAACTAGTCCAAATAACACCACTAAAAGCAACCCTGCAATGTTAATTGACGCACCACCTAAATTATAGCGTTCAGATATGATTGCCAAAGATATACAAAATAAAAGAATCCCTCTAAACATTGGCTCCTCATCAAAGCCTGGCATTGTTGCCTGATAAAGTAAGGTTTCTAAATCGTAATTAGGTTCACCACTCCAAAAAAGTGATACAACTATCTGTAAAATGATAAACAAGCACATAACTGTAAAAGCGGGTTTTATAGAATTTTCATTTTGCCTAAAAGTAAAACCAGCATCTGCAATACGAAAGTTAGCTTTAAATTTAACTAAAGCCAATAGTACGACTAACCAAAGGATTATTGCCGCTACTTTTCCAGACCAATTCCACGACATATCAGGAAAAAGCATATCCAAGGGGATAACCTTTCCACCTTTAAACAAAGCAAAAAAGTAGCAAACTAAAATACCTAACGAAATCAAAGACCAAATTAGATTTAAATCAACTTTTTTAAGTGCTTTTAATATCAAAACTAAAACTAATATAACGCCGACATTTGCAAATAAACCTATAAATAGATCTTCCATGAATACCTCTTTTATTAAAGGCTATTTCTAGCACTTATTTTATTATTGTTTTAAGTAGTAACTAATACTAATCCTAAATTAGGTACTGTTAAACAATTAGTTATAGAAGAGGAGAGTGAAACGGGGTCAAACCCTAAAGGGAGCATTTTTACTAGTCAGTATGCGACTTAGTCAATATCAACTTCAAAGCGTAAAATATCACCAGGTTGGCAATCTAAGTATTTGCAAATAGCGTCAAGCGTTGTAAATCGTACAGCCTTTGCACGGCCCGATTTTAATACAGATAAATTTTGTGGGGTAATCCCAATTGCTTCGGCAAGCTCTGCCGACTTCATTTTACGCTTTGCGAGCATCACATCTAAATCAATTATTATTGCCATTAAATTACTAACTCTTGCTCTTGTTGCAGCTGTTGCGCCTGTTTCATTATCCATGCAATAACATAAATAATAAGCCCAACTATAAAGCCTATGATATCGGTGTCTTGAATCACTACAGCTCGTTTAAGCTCACTACCTGTGAACATATTGAGCAGTGTTACCAACAACGCGGGATAAAAAGCCACAAATATAAATTGCAGTAATAATAAGCCACCAAGCCATTTAAAGCATTGAATATTCTTTAAGTTAAAAAACAATCCTTTACGGTAAAGCATAAACAAGCGAATTAAAATCAGATTTACAATAATGTATGGCAACATTTGCGGTAACGCTAACCACGTCATTGCATTAAAACTGTTTGACGTTAATGTGCTTGCAGTACTTTTCCAAGAACCGGTAACTTCAAGCCCTATCCACAAGTGGGTACCGTTAGCTTGAGTAAAGTTTAAAACATCACTGCCATTAAGTAACAATACAACGGCGGTAATTAATAAAGTAGTTAGGGTCAAAAAAAGTAACGCTAATATTACGTTACTCATCATTACTATTCTTTTCATTTTAAGATTTCTTTGCTTTTAACTGCATTACTAATCGCTGATAATGTAGCTGTAACTTATCACCAGTCAATGCATTACCATGGTGCTTACCCTTTACAATATATAATTGCTTTTGCTTTGAAAGTGCATGTTGGTATAAAGTTTCAGCTAAAGCAGGAGGTGTTTGAGTATCGTCTTCTCCGGTAATTATTAAAAGCGGAGCTGTAAATGATTCCACTACCTTTAAATTATCAACCCTAGCTAGCTCATCACTAAAATTAACCTCTACAAATGGCTTTACAAACCAAGGCATACGTTGCGATGTCATTTGCTTTACATTAGTAATACTTCCTTCAAGTACTAGCGCATCAGCAGGCCGCTCGCTTGCAACATACCCTGCAATCATGCTGCCTAAAGAGTGTCCATGTAAAATAGTCGGAGTGCTTTTTAAATCTGTACGGGTTGCAACATAATCATAAACTGACAATGCATCACGCTTTAAGTTTTCAATTGTCGGCGTGCCCTCACTATTACCGTAACCTCGATGATCAACCATTAAGATATTTACATTCATTGGCAGTATTTGTTGTGCAGATCTACCTCCAGCAACGCTTACACGAAATTGATTACCACCAAAATAAATAACCGTTGCTTGCGCATCATCAACCGTTATTAAGGTGCCACTCAACGTCACATCGTCAAACCCATTTATAGTTATATCTTCTGTTGTAGCTGTTTGCTCAATTTTACGCAGCTTTGTAATCTGTACTTTTTGATCTGGGTTCAGAAAATTTGACTCTTCAATCGAAATTGTTGTGCATGCAGTTTGCAGCATAACGAACACTATAGTAGCAAGAGTAAGTAACTCGCGTTTCATTTTAAGTTCCTTCTATTAAAAAATCACTATGACACTCAAAAACTAAAAAAACAATTAAAATTACCGCAAAACGATAACTTATTATTGTTTTGTAATATTTAAATGTATTTTCAGCATTTCTTTCTATTATAAGATCGGGCTAAATTACAACGATGTCTAACTCAATATTGTGCCGCAATATAAGAAGAAGTTCGCGAATAGAGAGGGCACAGCAGCCCCGTTTTAGCTGTCGTCACCACAAATACAAAAAATTGAATAAGGTTTCTAATTTCTAAAGATGCGAGACGCATTCACATTATCTGTAATAGTAATCTCAAACATCTATTAGGGCTTGCGTGCGCCAGCAAGCTTAACGCCCACAATAAATAACACTTATTCTTGGTTTGTGAGCGAGTAAGTATATTTGTGATTCGTTAGGTTTCGTTTCAACCAATCCAATCTACGCTTATACAATTAACATTAATCACCACACACAAAAAAGCCGCTGCATTGCTGCAACGGCTTTTATAGCTTTAACAAAAATTAGTCTCTGTAGGTCTCAACCGGAGCGTATGTAAATACTAAATTGCAGTAGTCGTACACGTTACAAATACCGATTTGAGTTACTCTCATTTGTTTTTGTGACTAAAGCTTTTTAAGTATTCCATTTGCTTTTTCTGCCGTCTTTTAAGCCTTTTAATAACATTAACACTCACCTTTAAATACTTACTCTTAAAAAATAGCAATATCAATGAATTAAAAATTATAAATAAAACTGAAAGCTCTAAACCATTAAATGAACGTTCATTTTTTTGCTCAAATATTAAACCCAAAATATAAATGAGGGGCACAGCTATAGAACACCCAGCAACTAAGCGGTAAACTTTAATAACCCAGTTTCTACCTGCAGATATGAGCGCTCCAAGAAAGATAAACACACATATGCCAATAAAAAAACCGATAACTCTAGGTCCTAGCTCATTCACAGTATCATATGGCCAAAGCATGATTAATATTGTAAATGCTAATGATGAGTAGCTAATAACGCTTGATACAATGGCTAAAGAACAGACTAAACTGTATTTTAGTTTTAATATTGAATTACTCTGTAAGCTAGCAGCCGCCATTCCTCTTACCATCACCTAAAACCATTATTCAAATAATACAGATGAAAACATTAATAGTGCGCAAATCATAAAAATTACAAAATACACTTTAAATAATCTCGAGACGTGAGCTGGTACCTTGTTTCTATCACTTAATAAATTATACCGTTTTGCATACCAATCAAATAAAAATACACTGCCATAATGAAGTAAACCATGAAGCGCCATAAAAATATTTAGGGAATAGTAGCGATTTCCATGCTCTAAAATATCTTCAACCGTTCTGAGCTTTTTTGATTTTAAATAAAAAGCTAAAGGTAAAAGAATGATAAAAATAACACTTAAGCCAACACCAAAAAATATCAAGTCCATTATTTAATCAACAAAGAAGAAAAGCAGTTAATCTAAACAAAGTAGGCCATTAAGCATGCTAATAAAAACATAGAGCTAAATGTTATAAATAAAATATAATAAAGCTTAAACCACATCTGCAAATTTTTGGGTACTTTCTCTCTCTCCTCTATTACCTTATAACGCCTAGCATACCAATCGAATAGAAATATAGAACCGTAGTGCAATGCTCCACTACCAGCAGTTATGATATTTAATGAGTAAAAACGATTTCCATCATCTAGAACATCCTCTACCAACCGTGTTTTTTTATCTTTTATTGCTATTAACATTGGTAACATTATAAAAAAGAAAAGACCTGCAGATGTAATAAACAAAATTAAAAACCACAACTTAATAGGCTCCATTACTTTTCAACAACCTCATATATTAACTCGCCTGCAATCCCTCCAGCATAACCTCCAGCTTTGCTTGCCTCAACCCTATCAGCGCAATTTCAACATACCCAACTCTTTTCAGGTTTTTGGCCAGGTTAGCTGCAGTTTTATAGTCTTGAAATTAATAACGGTGATTTCGATTCGCAGGTGGTTGTGACTGGTCATTAAACAGTACAATACACATAAATATTAAACGAAGGCTTGCTCAATATAATGTAAAAAGGACTTAAAGCCGTCACCATTCAAAAAGCTGTTTTCATGCCCTCTTCCGCAATTCATTAAATAATAAAATGCATTCCTGTAGCTTTTTTATTTATATTATTTCTTATTAAACTTTGGCTTACCAATTTTAGTAAAAAATAACGCTATAACGATTATAAGCATTATCACAAAAGCATAGCGACCTAAAAACTGGAAAGCTCCAAATACGATCGCAACCAACGCGGCACATAAAAGTATAAAAAAATATTTTTTAGCATGCTATGCGTATCCAGTACTTAAATTAAAGAAAATCAGAGTTCTAATGGGTGCCCTCTGATTATTTAGTTCTACATGGTGATCATTCTAAAGATTCAAACCTGATCTTCATATAAAAAATTTATAAAGTTAATTAAGATTCACCTATGGTTTTAAGCTCTTTTATGAAGCTTGCATCATCTTTTAATAAAAAGCATTTTGCCAGTTGTATATCAACTTTATGCTTGGCATTCAATTTAGGTGAGTAATTTTTAACCAGCAACGCAACCTGTTGAAACTTATTAGCCGAATAGCTACTCATTTCAACAATTCCACCTGCTATTTTACTAATATCATTAGTAGGAATATTATTATCTTTGAAGTACCAAAAAAAGCAATTTGCACTAGCAAAATCCATCAGTGGCTCTTTACTTTTCTCTGGCATAGATGAGCATGAAAAGCTCAAGGTGAATAATAAAAAAACTCCTATTACCTTAAACTTCGACATCACGATGCTTCCCAAAATAAAACAGTATGCATGAGAGCACTGACTAAATAAGCCCCTATAAAAAGCATAGCGAATGCTGAAACGGCCCCACCTCCTGTATATCCGGCTTTAGCTTTTTCTACCATTAAAACATAGATGCTCAGCCCTATACTCACCTTAAACCACAGCCAGTAATCGTTACTAAATAACGGTATTGCTGCAAAAGCAACAATCGGTACTAGTATTTTACCTTCTTCGTTTTTGTGTAAAAAATAAAAAGCCATAACAGCAATATATAAAAATGGCGTTACATCACTCATATAAACAACTTCCTTGTAGATATAAAATCAAAACAAATAAACTTTAACTATTGTACTTATTAATCAGTACTAAGTACTTAAAAACGTCATTAATTGTGTTTACTTTTTAGCTGTGCAATATTAACTCACTATAAAGCGCAAGGAACGCCTGCTCATTAGCGAACTTGATATAAAAAATTAAAGGATGAACATGATTAAGCCATTTTACACAGGCTGCTTATTAGCTCTTACTCTATTAATACCCAACCAAGCTAAAGCAGAGCCTACAGCTTTACAGTACCAACAAATCCTTAATGATACCCTTTCAGCCAGTGAGCCTGGTGTGTCGGTGATAATAAGTAAAAATGGAAAAACTGTTTTTAAAGGAACCCGAGGGCTTGCCAACCTTGAACACAACATTGCACTTACCAATCAAAGTGTTTTACGGTTAGGTTCTATTTCAAAACAGTTTACCGCTGCTGCAATTATGATGTTGCAAGAGCAAGATAAATTATTAATCTCTGACGATATTCATAAGTATGTTCCAAACTTTCCTACTGAGGGTAACCTCGTCACAATAGAAAACTTACTGACCCACACATCGGGAATAGCAAATTATACCGATGACGACGACCTATTCGATAAAGAAATACAAGTACCTGCAAGTGTTGATGATACGCTAGCGCGTTTTGCCAAGCACCCTATGGTTTTTAAACCAGGCGAAGCAATGGCTTATTCAAATACAGGTTATTCACTACTTGGTAAAATAGTGGAAGTAGCAAGTGGGCAATCTTATAAGGAGTTCGTTGAACAATATATTTTTAAAAAACTGGGGATGACACAAAGTAGCTACGAAGGGCAAAAGCTTGTTCCTCATCGCGCAGCTGGATATGAACAAACAGAGCAAGGCTTTATAAACACAAGTTATATTAATATGGATTGGCCCTATGCCGCAGGGGCGCTTATATCAACTCCAACTGACTTAAACATTTGGTTTAGTGCATTATCGTCTGGCAAGCTTATTAGTAAAGCAAGTTATGAGAAGATGGCCAGCCCTTTTAAACTCAACGACGGCAGTTTTTCACCCTACGGTTACGGCCTAGTTATTAAGCCTTTTAATGACTATACGGTAATTAAGCACACCGGCGGAATAAATGGCTTTTTAGCACATGCACGCTATATAGCCGAGCAAAAACTATACGTAGCTGTACTCGCTAATTCAAACCATATAAACCCTATTTTTATAAACGAAAAACTCACAGCAAAAGTACTAGGTATAGAACTACCAAAATTTAAAAGCGTAAATGTAACAGCGCAGCAACTATCACCCGTTTTAGGCGATTACCGTATTAATAAAAATACTTCTCGCAGCCTAATTTATGAAAATGACGTTTTATATTCTCAGCGCACAGGTGGAAATAAGATAAAGCTAATTCCCATGTCTAAAAATAGTTTTTACTACCCTAATTCAAATAACTATTTAGTCATTGAAAAAAATAGCAAAGGGAAATTAATAATGAAATATTTTAGTGGATTATCAACAACGCCGACAGAGGCTATTAAAATTTAAGATAATTATAATGCCACCCATTCTGATTTATCTATTTTTAATGTCTGAAGTCAAGATTTGACCCCTTTCAAATTCAGCTGCCTGCTTGACCGGAACTTTCTAATGGGTGACCTCTTTGGTTTTTAAAAACTAGAGAGTCGTACTTGTAATTTATCTTATTATCGTCACTATATGGTAAACTTGAATTAAAGCAATAACCTTGGAAGCTGATTATAATGTTATATGGTATTGATATTCAGAATTTTAAATCTGTTGAGAAGTTAAAATTAGAGTTCGGTCGACTCAATATTTTCATTGGTGAAAACGGTTGCGGGAAAAGCTCAATTTTAGAGGCTATAACTTTCGTAGCAGCGGCAGAAGCCAACAAGCTAGATACCGAGTTTCTTGAAAATCGCGGCATTCGAGTTTCAACTCCTCAATTGATGCGTTCAAATTTTTCTAAAAGCAACTCTGATACACCAATAGAACTGAAGGTATATATTGATGCGCAAGGTGCTGGTCGCACATATATAATTAATAATGAAAATGAAACTTACTCTGAATGGAAGCTTGAAACAGATACCATTATAGACAGTAATGAAGAAAGCTTCTCTCAGAGTGAACTTGCGAGACACTATGAGCAATTTAATATGATATCAAAGCTTCTTAACGATACTAAGTTTAATAAACTTAAAGAATTGTTTAAAGATGAAGATTTTGAAAAGCAATTAGATGAATTCAAAGCTGGTGATTTTGGAAAGAAATTTGAGGAAATCACTGATGTTTTTGGAAGTATTGAGAGTGATGTTAACAAGCAACTATCTCCTTTAAAAAACTTTGTTATATATTCACCACAAAATAAGCAATTAAGAAATCTAAAAGAAGAAGGATCTATTAGGCCTATTGGAATACATGGCGAAGGGCTTTTCAAATTACTACGGGAGTTGTATGTTAAACAGCCTGAATCTTTTGAGGATCTAGAAAAAGGTCTAAAATTAATGGGGTGGTATAAATCTATGGATCTGGATAATGAACCCGAATTAGCTGAAGATGAGTTATATATTCAAGATAAATTCTTACCCGTTGCGATAACTCAAAGAAGCGCAAATGAAGGGTTTTTATATGTACTTTTTTATATGGCTTTAATTATTTCAAAAGATACTCCAAAAATTTTCGCTATAGATAATATCGATGCTGCATTAAACCCGAAACTATGCACTAAAATTACAAGTTACCTTAGTGAACTAGCTAAAAAATATGACAAACAACTTTTTTTAACAACTCATAACCCTGCGACTTTAGATGGGATTAACCTTTCGAGTAAAGAAGAAAAACTATTTATAGTATCTAGGAAAAAGAAAGGTCAAACTACTGCAAAGGAGTTTACCCTAAAACAAATGCCAAAAATTAACGATGAGCTAATGCTGCTATCTGAAGCAATGATAAAAGGCTTCATTGGTGGCCTTCCAAGGGGATTTTAATGCAGTTTGGATTAATTTGTGAGGGGCCTACTGATCATGCTGCAATTGAGAATATGCTGTGTGGAATTTATGATAACTGTGACTTGTTTGAATCAATCACTCAATTACAGCCAGGCGGAGCTACTGATAGTAACCAAGAAGCTGGTTGGCTCAGAGTTTTTGAATACATAAAAAACTATAAATTTAGACAATCCCTTTCCATTGTTAAAAATGTGGTTATTCAAATAGATACTGATGTCGCTTATTTAAAAGGGTTTGATGTTGACCTTAGAGACGAAAATGGAAAAGCCCTCAAATGTCCTATTGAAATTTTTGAAAAAGTCAAAAATAGACTCATTCAGCAAATAAATTCTGGAGAGACTGGTTTTTATGATAATAATAGTGACAGAATCATATTTGCAATTACAGTCCACTCCTTAGAAATTTGGCTATTTAAACATCATAGCAAAAATTTACCTAGGGTAACTGATATCAACAGTGGAGAAGTAAAGTTAGCCTCAGAATTAGCAAAAAATGATAAACTAATATCGTTTACTCGCAGAGTACAAGGAAAGAAACGGCTTATGGATAAAAACTACGAGAATTATGATAAGTTAACTGAGAATTTTTTTAACAAAAAAACAAGAAAAAAATCAGTTGAAGAGCTTTGTAAAGTAGATAACAGTTTCCGGTTATTTAAAGAACAGTTATAAATAAAATACTAAAATCTAAGACTCTAAGTATTGAAGTCAGCTTCATACCTACAAAGACGAAAAGTTTAGGGGTGAAACAGTATGTTACCAAGACCAAACACCAATCTCATGTTTAACACCCTTCCCCGTCATCACGCCCTGAAAATAAGCAATTGATGAGTAATATCGCGCATGGATGCCGACAGTAACCCAGCTTCAGGGATGAATTACGTGCAGCAGAATCAATTTGAAAATCGATCCCTCTTTGGCTGCCGTCGCCAGCGCGACAAAACCTTGAATAAGGTTTCTAATTTAGGTCACGGATTTATCCAGGCAAAAGTTAGCAATAAAAGCAATCAGCCAAGGTGATACAACTTTTTGGGCTAAAGCCCAACCTACAAACCACGCACGCCAGCAAGCTCAGCGCCTACGGTGATACCTATTATTCCTGTGTTAAATCACACATGCCTAAAGAGCGACCTACAAACAATACATATTTACGTGCTTGAGAGATGGTAATGATATTGGAAAATCGTTGGGTTTCGTTTCACTCTACCCAACCTACCCCATATAATTTATGGCGAATCACCACGCACAAAAAAGCCGTTGCATTGCTGCAACGGCTTTTATAATTTTGATAAATCCCACTCTACAATGGAAATTTTTTCAAAAAATTAGTCGCGGTATGTCTCAATCGGAGGACATGCACATACTAAATTACGGTCGCCGTATACGTCATCGATACGTGTAACCGTTGGCCAGAACTTATCTTTAGCAACCGCTGGTACTGGGAATGCAGCGTAAAAACGGTCATACGCGCGGTCCCATTCATTACCTAACACATCAGCTTGTGTGTGCGGTGCAAATACCAATGGGTTGTTTTCGATAGACCATTCGCCTGAAATGATTTTATCAATTTCACCTTTAATCGATACCATCGCTTCGATAAAGCGGTCAATCTCGCCCTTAGACTCAGATTCAGTTGGCTCAATCATTAATGTGCCCGCTACTGGGAACGACATTGTTGGTGAGTGGAAACCATAATCTTGTAAGCGCTTAGCAACGTCCATTTCAGTAATGCCTGAGGCTTCTTTTAATGGGCGTAGGTCAATAATACATTCGTGAGCAACGCGATTATTACGGCCACGGTATAAAATTGGGAAGTGCTTGCTTAGCTCATTGCTTAAGTAGTTAGCATTTACAATCGCCATTTCTGTCGCTTGTTTTAAGCCCTCAGAGCCCATCATGGCAATGTAAGCCCATGAAATAGGTAAAATAGCTGCAGAGCCGTAAGGCGCTGCCGATACTGCACCATTTCCTTCATTAGTACCTGGTACGTTAATTACGCTGTGGTTTGGCATAAATGGCGCAAGGTGCGATTTAACACCAATTGGGCCAACACCTGGGCCACCGCCGCCGTGTGGAATACAGAAGGTTTTGTGTAAGTTTAAGTGCGATACGTCTGAGCCAATAAAGCCTGGGCTAGTAACACCTACTTGCGCGTTCATGTTTGCGCCATCCATGTAAACTTGGCCACCATGCTGGTGAACAATTTCACATAACTCACGAATCGTTTCTTCGTATACACCGTGGGTAGATGGGTACGTTACCATGGCACATGATAGGTTTTCAGAGACTTCTTCAGCTTTCGCTTTTAAGTCTTCCATATCGATGTTGCCGTTTTTATCACAGTTAACAACCACAATTTTCATGCTGGCCATTTGTGCCGATGCTGGGTTAGTACCGTGTGCAGAACTTGGGATTAAACATACGTTACGGTGCGCATCCCCTCGTGACTCGTGGTATTTACGAATGGCGATTAAGCCTGCGTATTCACCTTGTGCACCTGAATTTGGTTGCAATGAAACGGCATCGTAACCGGTAATGTTAACTAGCCAATCGTGTAGTTCGTTAATCATTACTTGATAACCTTCTGCTTGGTCTAGCGGGCAGAATGGGTGAAGGTTTGCAAATTCAGGCCAGGTAACTGGGATCATTTCAGCGGTCGCGTTTAGTTTCATGGTACATGAACCTAACGAGATCATAGAATGATTAAGCGCTAAATCTTTGTTTTCAAGGCGCTTAATATAACGAAGCATGTCTGTTTCGCTGTGATAGCTGTTAAAGTTTGGATGCGTTAGTATTTCATCATCACGCACTAGGCTTGCAGGAATAGAGTCGCTGCCATTTGCTTCAACATCAGCGGCAATCGCATCTACACTTAGGCCATGGCCTTCGCCTAAAATAATATCAAATAACTGGGCAACGTCTGCACGGGTTGTGGTTTCTGATACTGAAATTGAGTATTCACCTGCATGGTTAGTAGCAAAGTTAACACCTTTAGCTACAGCACGCGCAATAACGTTGGCTTTGTTTTCATCAACCACTGTTAATGTGTCAAACCAAGTAGTGTGCTTAAGTGCCACACCTTTTGCTTTTAAGCCAGTTGCTAAAATATCAGCAAAACGGTGAATGCGTTGTGCAATGGTTTTTAAGCCTTGCGGACCATGGTATACCGCGTAAAACGCAGCCATGTTCGCTAGTAATACTTGCGCAGTACAAATGTTTGAGTTGGCTTTGTCGCGGCGAATGTGTTGCTCGCGGGTTTGCATTGCCATACGTAATGCATCGTTACCTAAACGGTCTTTTGATACACCAATAATACGACCTGGTAATGAACGTTTGTACGCATCACGTGTTGCAAAAAATGCTGCATGAGGACCGCCGTAACCCATAGGTACGCCAAAACGCTGTGCTGAACCCAGTACTACGTCGGCGCCTAATTTACCTGGTGCTTTTAATAGTAATAAGCTCATGATGTCGGCTGCTACACAGGCAATCGCTTTTTTGCTTTGTACGCCAGCTATTAGGTCTGTTATGTCAACAATTTCGCCTGATGTTGACGGGTATTGGAATAACGCACCAAAAATATCGTGGTTCACAGCATCGGCTGCTTTACCTACAATAATTTCAAAACCAAATTGCTCTGCACGGGTGCTCACTACGTCAATGGTTTGCGTGTGTACGTCGTCGGCAATAAAGAACGCATTGGCTTTTTTAGCTTTAGATACACGTTTTGCAAGGCCCATTGCCTCGGCTGCAGCGGTTGATTCGTCAAGCAGTGAGGCACTTGCTAAATCTAGGCCGGTAATATCTAGGGTCATAGTCTGGAAATTTAATAGTGACTCTAAACGCCCTTGTGCAATCTCTGGCTGATACGGTGTGTACGCTGTGTACCAACCCGGGTTTTCAAGTACGTTACGTAAAATTACGTGCGGTACGTGAGTTGGGTGGTAGCCTTGGCCAATATACGATTTGAAAACTTTATTTTTGCTTGCTACTGATTTTAAGTAGCTTAGTGTTTCAACTTCGGTGCGGCTTTCGCCGATATTAAGACCTTGCTCAAGACGAATACCAGCAGGTACAGTTTGACCGATCAGCTCTTCAACGCTCGATACTTCAAGAGCGCTAAGCATGTCGTTTACTTGCGCTGGGCTTGGCCCAATATGGCGGCGAATAAAATCTTGCTTTTGCTCTAATTGTTCAAGAGATTTGGCGTTTGACATGTGTCCAGATTCCTATGATCCAAATACTAATGGGTAACTAGTATTGATTAAAATATGTGATGATTTAGCTGCTTACTTTGTATGGAAAAATAAGCGCTTTAATCATAAAAGCCCCAATGTTTTAACATAGAGGGGCTTTTATTAATTAACGATTAGTCTTCGTCAATTGTATGCGCGTAACCTTCAGCGTCTAATAAGTTATCTAACTCAGGCTCTTCTGACGCTTTAATACGGAATAACCAACCGTCGCCGTATGCGTCGTTGTTTACTGTTTCAGGCGCATCTTCTAGCTCTTCGTTAATGGCAACAATTTCACCGCTAATTGGCGCGTAAATGTCTGATGCCGCTTTTACTGACTCTGCTACTGCACAGTCTTCGCCAGCATCTACTTCGTCGCCTACTTCTGGTAATTCAACAAATACCATGTCGCCAAGCAGCTCTTGCGCATGCTCAGAAATACCAACAGTGTAAGTGCCGTCGCCTTCGTTACGAACCCACTCGTGTGAAGGTGCGTATTTTAACTCGCTAGGGATATTGCTCATTTTTTTCATCCTTTGGTTTAGATTGGGAGAATACCAATAAATGAGGGTGACCTATTTATTGGTATAACCAAATTATTTAGATTATTGATTTACCGTTACGTACAAAGCCCGACTTAACTACTTTTACGTTAACTAATTTTTTACGCATTTCTACTTGAGCTGTGTCGCCGGTTGAACGTGGCACACGTGCTAATGCAACACTATAGCCCAATGTTGGTGAGAATGTGCCAGATGTAATAACACCTTCGCCACCATCAACAATTACTTTAGAACCACTGCGTAGTACGCCTTTTTCTTCAAGAATAAGACCTACTTGCTTGTGAGTACTTTTTTCTGCACGTTGTTTTACCAAAACATCACGACCAATAAAGTCACGATCTTCTGGCTCCCATGCAATAGTCCATGCCATGTTAGCTGCCAGTGGTGATACGCTTTCGTCCATATCTAGGCCGTAAAGGTTCATACCTGCTTCTAAACGCAGTGTGTCGCGCGCACCTAAGCCCGCTGGCGCCACACCGGCATCAAGCAATTGCTGCCATAAATCGGCGGCTTGCTCGTTTGGTACTACAATTTCGTAACCGTCTTCGCCAGTATAACCTGTTGTAGCAATAAATAAATCACCGGCTTGAACACCAAAAAATGGCTTCATGCCTTCTACTGCAGCTTGCTGATCTGCGTTTAATACCTGGGCTGTTTTAGCACGTGCATTAGGGCCTTGAACTGCAATCATGGCGTATTCTGGGCGCTCAGTAACCGTTACAGCAAAATCGCTCGATACCTTAGCCAAATGTGCTAAATCTTTTTCACGGGTCGCTGAGTTAACCACTAAGCGATAAAATGTTTCGCTAAAGTAGTAAATAATTAAGTCGTCGATTACGCCGCCTTGCTCGTTAAGCATGCCTGTGTAAAGCGCTTTACCTGGTACGGTTAACTTAGCAACATCGTTTGCTACTAGCTTGCGTAAAAACGCTTGTGCTTGCTCACCTTGAATATCAACAATGGTCATGTGTGATACGTCGAACATACCAGCATCGTTACGTACGGCGTTGTGTTCTTCTATTTGTGAGCCGTAGTTAATTGGCATTTCCCAGCCATGAAAATCAACCATTTTTGCGCCGGCTTCAAGGTGCTTTGCATGTAATACTGTTTTAGAAGTCATAATATTCCTTCACTTTTAAATTAACCCATGTGTGTGGGCGTGGCCTCAATTAAATGAGGGGGAATAACATGGTAGCCATTAATAAGCCTACCAAATTGTAATCTTTAACTTTTTACCCGTTAGGCTGCTTGAGTGTTGGTAACACTAAAGCCCTGTTGCTGCATATACTGTTGCCACTTATCAAGCGTGGCCGTTTTAGCAATAACAATAAACTGCTGTTCGTTGTTTTGATCTACTGCAGTAACAAACACGTCTCCACTTTGCGCGCCATAGCAAAGCTGCGCGTCAGCAAGGCGTAACCCTGGGGTTAGTTTAAATGCCTCAACTAAGGTATCAAATGCATTGTCGCCTTTTAAAGTAAAGGTCGCTAAGTCGGTGCGTACCACAAAGTCTATATCGTATCTAAGCTGTTGCTCGTTAATGAGCGCTTGTAATTGCAGGCTAGCATTAACTGGAAGTACAAATCGAAAGGCGGTTTCGCTAAAGTAGTAAACGGCGTAGCTAAAATCAGAATTTAAATCGCCATCCAGTGTGCCTTTAAAGCCAAAGCCACTAGCGGTAAGTTTGGTGAGGTCATGACCTAAAATAGCACTTAAAAATACCGATGCTTCACTACCACTAAAGTCAATAACAACGTGACTGCTATCGGCTTGTAAGGCATTTATAACCGCGCTGTTAGCGTTGCTATGGCGGGCAAACATAATCGGGTTAAAAGTCATAACAAATACCTATCAATCTTTAATAGCAAAAGTATATTGCGCAAGCCTTACAACAACAAATTGTAATTACTTATCAATTGATAAATAATACTTATATATATAGCCATATAAATAGTAATTTTAAATATGAAAAATATTTCAACCGACAGTTTACGAACTTTTGTTATGGTGGTTGAGGTTGGTGGATTTGCCAAAGCAGGCGATTTACTTGGCCTTTCGCAACCTGCGGTGAGCTTACAAGTAAAACGCTTAGAAGACTTACTCGGCTATAAATTATTTAAAAAGCAGGGGCAACGACAAGTGCTCAACCAATATGGCGAGTTATTACTGCCGATGGCAAAGCAAATGGTGCAGCATAACGATGCCATTTTGCAGTTGTTCACCTCAGAAAGTGTAACTGGTAAAGTGCGCTTGGGGATCCCTAGCGAATTTGCCGCGCGTATTTTGCCCTCCATTATTGGCGATTTTGTGGCGCTCTACCCCGAGGTATCACTTGAAGTAAAATCACGTTTAAGTAAACACCTACTCTCTGATGAGCGCCAAGATCAATTTGATTTAGTGTTAGCGCTTAACGAGCAACTAGACTCAGAAAAATTCCCTATTTTTATTCAAGACCAATTAGTGTGGGTGGGCGACCTATCACTGGCACAAAATGAAACCGTAACCTTAGTGACTGCCCCTGAGGGCTGTATTTATCGACGCAGAGCAACTCAGGCGCTTGAAAAAGCAGGCATTAAATATCGTATTGTTTACAGTAATGCCGATTTAACCGGTTTAATTGCCGCATTAAAAGAAGGCTTAGGTATAACAATGCTCGCAAAAAGTACCGTACCTAACGATTTAGCCTATCACTTACACACTAAACATTTACCTGCGCTTGGTAGCATAGGTATTAGTTTAGTAAAAACCGCCAGCGAACCTGAAAACGCGGTATTTAAACTCGCCGAATTTATTAAGCTGCGCTTAGGCTATCCCACTGCTTAAATAACCTGAACTCTGGATAATAAATCTATCCCACACAGAGTTCAGGTTAAATTAACCGCCACCAGCCAATACATTATCCTAATTTTATAAGATTAGAATAAACACTTAGTTAAAAATGTTATAAAAATAGCGTATTTTTACGGCAAATGTAAATATAACTAAAACTTAATAATATTGATTCTCATTCGTTAACATGTTTAAATTACGCCAATTTTAGTAGTTGAACTATTTTTAGGGTAATCAATGTCACATAAATTTTTAGTTTCCTCGTTAACTGCAGCCGTAGCGCTGTCTTTAAGTGCTACAGCAATGGCAAAAGATGCCGGCGGCGTTGAACGCAATTTTGAGCAAATTACCGTTATTGGCTCACAAGCAGCAATTAACGATATTCCAGGGTCTGCTACATTTATCTCTGATGAAGAGTTGCAAAAATTCGAATTTACCGATATTTCTCGCGTATTAGCATCTGTACCAGGTGTATACGTGCAAGAAGAAGATGGCTATGGTCTGCGTCCTAACATTGGTATGCGTGGCACAGGTACTGGCCGTAACGATAAAATTTCAGTAATGGAAGACGGCGTACTCGTTGCACCGGCTCCTTACTCTGCACCATCGGCTTATTACTTCCCAACTATGGGTCGTATGGAATCTATTGAAGTATTAAAAGGTGCTGCCTCTGTTAAATATGGCCCGCGCACCACGGGTGGTGTATTAAATTTACTTTCTCGCAGCTTACCAACTGAAGCAAATAGCTCTATGGGTATGGTTGACGCGGCACTTGGTAGTGATGGTTACTACAAAGGTCACGCTTACTTCGCTAAAGAAAAAAATAACACAGCAGGCTTAATTGAAGTGTTTTCTTACGGCGCTGATGGTTTTAAAGAATTACCAGTAAGCGATGACAACACTGGTTTTGAAAAAAATGACGTACTGGTAAAATTTGGCCATACCTTTGGTGAAAACGATGCCCACAATATTGAGTTTAAAGCTAAGTACTCTGAAGAAACATCAGACGAAACCTACATGGGCTTAACTGATGCCGATTACCAACAAAACCCTAACCGTCGTTATGCGGCATCGCAAAATGATGAGATGAACACCCGTCATAATGCATACCAAGTAAACTATGCATATCGCTTTGGTGAAGGTTACGAATTTTTAGCAACCGCTTATCTAAATGACTTCCACCGTAACTGGTACAAAGCCAGTAAAGTAAGCGAAAGCTACCTTGAGCAATACAGTGAATTTGAAGCAAACCCAACGGCTGAGGGTATCGAAAACATCGGTGTTAAAGCTAACAACCGCGACTACCAAGCTAAAGGTGTGCAATCTGAATTACACATTCCAGCGGGCGATCACTACATTACGGTTGGCGTACGCTACCACGAAGACGAAATGGATCGTTTCCAGTGGGAAGACAAATACACGCTTAATCAAGATTTAAGCATGACTCTTACCTCACAAGGCGCACCTGGCTCTAATAGCAATCGCTTAGACAGCGCAAAAGCAAGCACCCTATTTATTCAAGACGAATGGACAATGGATGCATTAGTAGTGAGCGCAGGTCTGCGTTATGAAGACATTACTATTACCCGTGAAGAGTGGGCGAAATCAGATCCAACTCGTAGCCAAGGCTTAACGAAGGATATTTCAAACGATACTGAAATTTTAGTACCGTCATTAGGCGCTACTTACACACTTAACGATAACGTGACGCTACTTGCCGGTATTCAAAAAGGCTATGCACCCGCAGCGCCAGGCAATGCTGACCAAGACGAAGAAGAAAGTATCAATATTGAATTTGGTTCTCGTTTTAATGCAAACGGCTTTAACGGTGAAGTGATTGCATTCTACTCTGATTACGACAACATGCATGGTAACTGTACCGCATCAGTAGGTTGTAGCGACGACAACATTGGCGACCAATACAACTACGGTGAAGTAGAAGTATCAGGCTTTGAATTTAGCGCTGGTCGTACGTTTAATACTGCATCAGTAGCGTTCCCAGTTAAACTGACTTACACCTACACTGATTCAGAGTTTAAAAACACATTTGATTCAGAAATTTGGGGCTCTGTAGAAAAAGGCGATGCAATGCCTTACGTACCAGAAAACCAAGTTGCTTTATCGTTTGGTGCCGAAGTGAATAACTTTGTTGTTAACAGCCAAATACGTTACGTATCGGATGCACATGCTGACCTTTCTGACTCAGGCTTAAATGCGATTGATAGCCGTGTTGTATGGGATTTAGCTGCTAAGTACTTAATTGATGAAAATCAAAAAGTATACCTAAGCGTTGATAACTTATTTGATAAAACCTACATTGCTAATCGCGCAAATGGCGGTATTCAACCTGGTAAGCCACGCTCAGTACAAATGGGTTACTCTTACAGCTTTTAATAAAGCGCTAACTTAAAAGTACAAAAAAGCCGAGATTGATAATCAATCTCGGCTTTTTAATGCCTATGTGATTAGCTTAGGCTTAATTTGTTTCTGCGCGCTGGCGTAACACTTCAAATAAACAAATGCCGGTTGCTACCGATACATTTAAACTTGAAACCGTGCCTGCCATTGGGATTTTAACGAGCACATCACAATGCTCACGCGTTAAGCGGCGCATGCCCTCGCCTTCAGCACCCATCACAATCGCCATTGGGCCTGTTAAGCTGGCATCAAATACATGTGTGTCGGTTTCACCGGCAGTACCTACAACCCAAACACCCGCGTCTTTTATTTCACGTAATGTACGTGCAAGGTTAGTTACCTGAATAAGCGGTACCGTTTCTGCTGCGCCACAGGCTACTTTACGTGCTGTGCCATTAAGCTTTGCTGATTTGTCTTTAGGAACAATCACCGCATGTACGCCCGCTGCATCGGCACTACGTAAGCAAGCACCTAAATTATGCGGATCGGTAATGCCATCAAGCACCAGTAAAAATGGCGTGTCTTCGCGTTCAATGATCTCATCGAGATCTTTCTCATTAAACACTCGCGCCGCTTTTACGTTGGCAATAATGCCTTGATGCTGTTCATCTTTCGCTTTGTTATCAAGCGCTTTTCGTTGCATAAACTGTACTGAAATACCAAACTGACGCGCTTGCTCAATCACAGGCGATAAACGCTTATCATCACGTCCCTTAAGGGCGTATATTTCTATAAAGCGCTCTGGCTCTTTTGCTAAAATTGCTTCAACAGAGTGAAAGCCAAAAATTAATTCATTACTCACGAATTGTTTGCTCCTGGGCTACTACGTTTACGGGCATTTTTACCTGGTCTTTTAGGCTTTTTGACCGCTTTCTTTTTGGTTTTTTTCTTCGCGGTGGTGTCATCCGCTTTTACTTTAGACTTACCCGCTGCCTTAGTTTTACTTGCAGGCTTTTTTCCACCTTTTGGTTTTTTACTGTCGCTTGCTGACTTTTTACCCGGTATTTTACCGGCTTTAAGTTGCGAGCGAACGCTTGCTGGGGCATTCTTTTTTGGCGCACGACGACGCGCATAACGATCTTGAGCCACATCGCCTTTAAGCGTTAAGTTAATTCGGCGATCATCTAAGCTTACCGAGGCAACTTGTACAGTTACTTTATCGCCTAAACGATAAACCGTATGTGTGTGTTCACCCACCAAGCAATGTTTAGCCGCATCATGTTGGAAGTATTCATCACCTAAATTGGTAACATGAATTAATCCATCAATTTGCAAATCATCTAAACGAATAAATAAACCAAAATTAGTAACCGATGAAATAACCCCGTTAAACTCCGTGCCTACATGATCTTGCATGTATTCACATTTTAGCCAATCGGCTACTTCACGGGTGGCATCGTCTGCACGGCGCTCAGTGGTAGAACACTGCTCACCAAGTTGATCGACTTCATCATCGCTGTAAGCGTATTCACCTGAGGTTTGTTGACCTTGCGCTTTTAATACCGCTTTGATTGCACGGTGTACCACTAAATCTGGGTAACGGCGAATTGGCGAGGTAAAGTGTGCGTAGGCCGATAATGCTAAACCAAAGTGACCTATGT
The DNA here is from genome assembly GCF_055397545.1 of Pseudoalteromonas sp. 11L1. The sequence goes on from NZ_AP041141.1 coordinate 187,179, forward strand.
TATCTGGCTGATATACCGCTTGCTTCATTGAGCGCAGTAGCATAGTTTGAATAAGCTCAGCTTCAGGACGATCCCCTAAACGAGCCAACACTTGAGTGATCTCTTTCGGGGTAGGTTCATCGCTTAGCGTGCTCTCAATACCTAACTCAGTTAAAAACTGAGTAAAGTTACCCAGTTTTTCGCTATCAGGTTCATCATGCACCCTAAATAACGCACTTGCTTCGTGTTTCTCAAGTAATTTAGCCGCCGATACATTGGCTAAAATCATACATTCTTCAATCAGCTTGTGCGCATCGTTACGAATAACTGGCACAATAGATTCTATTTTACGCTGTGCGTTAAATACAAAACGGGTTTCGAGTGTTTCAAATTCAATTGCACCACGCTCTTGGCGTGCTGCTTTTAATGCCATGTACATTTGCTGTAAGTCAGTTAAATGTGGCACTACAGCTGCGTATTCTTTACAAAGCTTTTCGTCATTTTGTAAAATGGCATTTACTTTGGTGTAGGTTAAACGAGCATGCGAATTCATTAGTGCTTCGTAAAACTTATAGCCCGACAGCTTACCCTCTTGCGATACGGTCATTTCTGCAACCATACACAGGCGATCAACCTTAGGGTTAAGCGAACACAAACCGTTAGACAATACTTTTGGCAGCATTGGAATAACTTGCTCAGGGAAATACACTGAGTTACCGCGCTCTATCGCTTCTTTGTTAAGCGGCGTGTTCATACCTACATAATGGGATACATCGGCAATGGCTACCCATAAACGCCAACCACCTGACTTTTTAGGTTCACAATAAACAGCGTCATCAAAGTCGCGAGCGTCTTCGCCATCAATAGTGACAAGTGGTAAGCCGCGTAAATCAACACGGCCTTGCTTATCGGCTTCTTCAACAAATTCACCTAAGTGGGCAACTTGCTGCTCAACTTCTTCAGGCCACACGTGTGGAATATCGTGATTACGCAGCGCAACTTCAATTTCCATACCCGGCGCTAAATGCTCGCCCAGTACGTCAATCACTTTACCTACCGCATTCATATTGCGGCTTGGATTTTGAGTTATTTGCACTTGCACCATTTGGTTGTGGCGTGCGCCTTTTTCGTTACCCGGTAAAATAATAATATCTTGAGTAATGCGCGGATCTTCAGCAACCACCACAGCAATACCATGCTCAACAAAATAGCGGCCAACAATAGGCGCTCGCTCATTAGTAAGCACTTTAATAATACGGGCATCGCATTTTGAGCCTGAACCACGCTTAGTGCCTTTCGCAAGAACAATGTCGCCATGTAGCACCATATTCATTTGATGCTTAGCAATAAACCAGTCTTTGCTCTCGCCTTCAACTTCTAAAAAGCCAAAACCGTCTCTATGACCGACAACTTTGCCTTTGGTTAAACCGGCTTCGTCAATCAGGGCATAACATTTAAATTTATTAAAATACAATTGCCCGTCGCGCTCCATGGCACGAAGTCGGCGCTTAAATGCTATTTGTCGTTCTTCATCGTTGACTGCGAGTTCTTCACATAACTGTGTGTAATTAGCAGGTTTTGAACGCTCTTGAAGGTGAGTAAGTATAAACTCACGACTAGGGACTGGGTTTTCGTACTTTTCTTGTTCTCGACTGAGATTTGGATCTTGGTTTGACATTCACTATCTTGTTAGTTGGTTATGTAAGCATTTTAACTCATATACTCGAAATGAGACAGGTAAAAGCCATTAAACTTTTAATAAAGCGTTATTAGCTTTTGCATTTTGTAGCAATGTAGCTAAATAACACTTAACACCTACTTAATTAATGCACATAAAAGTGAGTAAATTAGCTGTGCTGATGTTTACTCACTTTTATAAAAACAGCTTACTTTTGCTGTAGTTTCTTCCACAATAGCGTGCTGATATGTTCAATAAAAGCCGAATCTTGTGCAGCCATAACATCGAGTATTGGTTTGTTCATTTGGGTTTTGTTTTGAGCGTATATCCAACGATTTTTATTAAAGCTTTGCGCAAACTCTAACGCACCCGTTTGCAAGGCTTGCTCATCAGCAAAAATCGCTTCTACCACATTTTGTTGTAGCAGTTTATGCGCGTCAACACGCTCGCCAGTCATAGCTAAGCGGTTAAAAAATTGAGGATTAATCGCTTTATTAATAATCGGAAACATAGACGGTACAAACGGTACCAGTACATCAACTTCAGGAAAGCAGAAAAAGCCTTTGTCCGATTTCATAAACCGAAAATCACAGGCACATGCCAACACCGAGCCATTACCATAAGTGTGACCGTTTAGTGCAGCAATGATAGGCATAGGAAACGTCACTATGCGTTTAAATAACTGCCCTATCGAATTCATAAAATCGGCAATAACTGCAGGCGTGTTATCTGAACTTGCCATCCACTGTAAATCTATTCCCAATGACCAGCTTTTATCGCTGCTTGAGGTTAATACTACGGCGTTAATATCGCCATTGGCTTCTATGCTATCTAAGTGTTGATTAAGTTCAGCTATAAAACTAGGGTTATGGCGGTTTTCAGCGGTATTCATGGTAAGTATTGCCACGTTTTGCTCAGTGGTAATTTTTATTAATGCGGTCATTCGAGCCTCTTTGAGTGCATTTAGCTGCGCTTTTAGCACTTTTCGTTACTTTTATAGTTATGCACTGAATAGTAATACGTTGTATAAAATTTATAAAGTGCCTATTTTTGTAATCATTAAAGAAGTTATTTATAACCATCCCTTTTGCCGAGCGATACGCGCTGCATCTATCCTGTTTGTGGCATTGAGCTTTGCAATCGCATCAGATAAATAATTACGCGTTGTCCCTTCACTTATATAGAGCTGCTTAGCTATTTCGCTGGTTTTTAAGCCATCACATGCAAGCTTTAAGGCTTTACGCTCTTTATCTGTGAGTGGGTCGGCATCGTCTAGGGCATTAATGGCAAGTTCTGGGTCAATCACCTTTTGCCCTTGCATTACTTTTTTTAACGCGTTTATTAGCTCTTCGCTGGGTGCTTCTTTTAAAATAAAACCTTTAACACCCGCATTCAAAGAGCGCCTAATATAACCAGCACGTGAAAAAGTGGTCATAATTACCATATTAATTGCAGGATATTTAGCGGCTATTTGCTCACTAAGCTCAATGCCATTTATGCTTGGCATTTCTATATCCGTTAAAATGATATCTGGATGTAAGTCTTTACTAAGCGCGCTGATTTCATTTAACGCATCTCGCCCATTACATGCTTGACCAATTACCTCAATATTAAAGTCGAGGCTTAATAAAGCGGCAACTGCGTCGCGCACCAGCGCTTGATCTTCAACTAAATATACTTTGATCATTTTAAATCCTCAGCACTTAATGGCAGTACAACGTTTAAAGTAAATGTATCGCCACAGGTAAATTTTGCACTGCCGTTTAATTGCTCTGCTCGCTCTTTAATGCCATTTAAACCATTTCCCGCTTTTAATGTGGTGCATGGCGCGTTATCAATAACGGCAATAAGTAATTGCCGCTTTGTTTGTTCTATATTAATAGAACCGATTTTTGTGCTGCTATGGCGTAATAAATTAGTCACTGACTCTTTAATAATAAGACTCGCAATGCCCTCAACCTTGGCAGGTAACGTCGCTAAATTAACGTTAAATTTTATGTTAAAGCCTTGCTCTTTGAGTGTTTGTTTTAGCTGTGTTATTTGGCTGTTTAAGTTGAGCTGCTTTAAATCACTTACCGCGTTTCGTACATCACTCAGTAACTGTCTTGCAAGATCTGCTACTTGGGCTATTTCGTTATTAGCCTGCGCGTATCGTTCACCTTGATTTAGTTTATTCGCAAGTTCAGCTTTTAAAGCTATTGATGACAGTGAGTGACCTAAAATATCATGTAAATCTCGGGCTATGCGTTCACGCTCAGCAATGGCTGCTAGTTGCTCTAATTGCTTTGCGCTTTCTTGTTCGCGCTTTTTATGTTCGCGCTCTCTTTTTGCTGCAATCCCATAGCTAAATAAGGCGGCACATAATATTAATGCCACAGCCAAAAAGTACTGAAGCTTTCCTATATCGCTTAAATACGAACTTGCAAAAAGCGCGACTATAATGGCTAATGCGGCATAATACCGCTGCTTTTGGGTATAACTATACCCTGCCACATAAGCAACAAAACCATACAAAGTAGGTGTGCCAGAGGTGAAAAAAGTGGCGCTAAAACAAATGGCGAGCAAGGCTAAAAATAAGGGGGTAATTTTTGTGTTATTGCAGTTAATTGCTTTTATGTACAAAATAATAAAAGCAATATAAAAAGCTAAACATAGGCTCATTTGGCTTTTTGTAAATTGGTCAAAATTAATAATTAATGGCAATAAATAAAAGCCGGTAAAAATTAAATGGCCATACTTCCAAAACGTTTTATCCGTTTGTTGAGAAAAGCTACTTAGCGAACTCATACTAATACCTCTGGCCTATTGTTTTTGTTTATAGCACTATTTTTATTAATAAATATTAATAACATAAAAATGAATGCGAACATAAAACAATCTTCATAAGTCGCAGTTAAACTTAGTGTTTCTACAAAGTCGCTAATGCTTAAGCTTATTAAAATTAAGGAATTCATAACACCCTCCAATATAAGTAAAATAACTATGCCATTAGATAAAATATATAAGAGTGTGAAGTGTCATTAACTTGGCTGACATTTGTCATGAAATAGAAAAATTCATCTTCTGAGTGTAAAAGCAATGCTAATATAGCCAAAAAAAGTGACAAGGAAATCTCGTGCAGTCCCAACAACAAAGCTTAATTTACTTACATATTGCCGTCCTTTTATTTGGCGGCACCGCCTTATTCGCAAAGCTAATTGGTTTGAATGCATTAGATATTACCGCTTATCGCGCGGCTATCGCTGGGGTGGCAATTTGTGTGCTACTGACTTTGCAAAAAAAACCAATTAAGCTGCATCACGCCAAAGATTATGTGATTGCCATTTTATTAGGCGTTGCCGTAGGTATTCACTGGGTAACCTACTTTGCAGGCATGCAATTGGCGGGAATTACCGTGGGCATGTTAGCTTTTTTTACCTATCCCGTGATTACGGTATTTTTAGAGCCTCTATTTAATAAAAGTAAGCCCAAAGCAAAAGATATAATAAGCGCTGTGGTGGTGATTATTGGTATTTATTTATTGATCCCTAACGTTAATTTAGGCGATGACATTACTTTAGGTGTTTTGACGGGGGTGGTATCAGCGTTGTTTTTTGCTCTTCGTAATATTACCCATAAACGCTACTTTAGCGAGTATGGTGGACCGCAAACCATGTTTTATCAAACGTTAGTGGCAAGCCTAATGCTATGTGCATTTATTGAAGTACCCATAACACAAATTAATGATACTGATTTAATATTGCTACTTATTGCCGGTGTGGTGTTTACTGCGATGCCGCATTCGTTATTTGCAGCGAGTTTAAAACATTTATCAGCAGCGACCGCTGGATTGATTTCTTGCTTACAACCCCTTTATGGCACAATACTGGCTATAATTATTTTGCACGAACGCCCATCAGTGATGACCCTGATTGGTGGCGCACTGATTGTTAGTGCTGCGTGCTTTGAAACTTGGTCAATCTCACGGAAAAAGCAGCCATGAAAATATTTGCTCATAGAGGCACAAGCACACACTTTCCTGAAAATACACATAGCGCTATTATGGCGGCGTTAAAAGCAAATGTAGATGGCATTGAGGTTGATGTACAAAGCGCACTTGATGACTACGTGATTATTCATGATACCTATCTAGATAGAACTACTAATGGTAAAGGTAAAGTGTGCGACCTAAGCGCTCAGCAAATTCAACAATTTGATGCGGGAAATGGTGAGCAAGTGCCTACCCTACAACAACTAATTGACTGGAATAGCAACCAAACCTTACTTAATTTAGAGCTAAAACATACTTTTGAACTAGAAAAGTTTGCTGCCCAACTAGAAATGAATATTACTGCAAATAAGATATCAGCAGACAATATTTTAGTTTCATCATTTAATCATCATCAACTACACTGGCTAAAGAACCGCTTGCCTTGGCTTAAAATTGGCGCACTTACTGCATCAATTCCATTGCAGTATGCGAAGTTTGCTGAAGACTTACAGGCCTTTAGCATTCATGTTGACAAAAACTTTATGAACAAGTCGTTTGTTGACGATGCCAAACTGCGCGGCTTACAGGTGTTTGCCTACACCGTAGATGAAGTTGAAGATATTAAACTGATGCTTGCCTGTGGTGTTGATGGCATTTTTACTAACGACCCTGAACGAACTAAGCATTTTTTGGCGCAATTAAATGAACTATAACTAATTATTTAATTGCTATTTATGCTATAAAAACAATAATTTAGTAGGTCACTATTTAATGAGTAGCTACATGCGTATTTATAACTTTTTAGAACAAACTCTATTTTTTACTTTAACCCGAAAAATAGTGGGTAATTTAAGCTTTGTATTTTTATTTCAAGCTATTACATTATTTTGGTTACACAGTAGCCTCTCTGAAAATCAACAAAGCACAGAGCTATTTTGGGCATTAACCCTGCTGATTGTTGCCGGTTTTATATTTACTATTTTTTATATGCGCTTTTTAATTGTGCGCCCGGTAAAAGCCATGCGCGATACGTTGATTAATATTAATCAACAAGATGCCAACTTAGCTGCCAAACTTCCTCATTTTACTTTTGATGAATTTAGAGATTTAAGTGAACAATATAATCTGTTTACTACGCATTTAAACAGCTTATTAAGTACGACCTACAGCAGCGCTCAGGAAAGCGTGCAAAGTAATAGCCAAGTAACGCAATCAATGCAGCATACAGAGCAGCTAAGCGAACAGCAAATTAATTTAAGCCACACCATAATTAATGCCAGCAACCAAATTACCCAAAGCCTACAAGATATAGTAAGTAACACTGATAGCGTACATCAGGTAAATAATGAACATCTTAGTTTTGTTAAGCTCTCTGCGAGCGAACTGTCAAAACTGGTTGAACAGGTGAGACTTATTAATGAAATGCTGGGTAGTTTTTCTAAAACGATTGCAGGCTTAAAAGAGAATAGTGAAAACATTCGTAGCATTTTAAAAATGGTAGAAGAGTTTTCTGATCAAACTAATTTATTAGCGCTTAATGCGGCAATTGAAGCAGCGCGCGCCGGAGAAGCTGGGCGAGGTTTTGCCGTGGTTGCCGATGAAGTTCGCACCCTATCGGTTAAAGTAAGTGATGCAACCCGCCAAATTAGTGATTTTATTACCCAAATGAATGAGCTGGTTAATGAAACCAATAAAGAGTCTCAGCAGTTAATTAGTCACTCTAATAACGCACAAGCTGCAATCAACGATACCTCAGAAGGTTTTGGAAAAATGCTCAATGAATTTGAGCATAATCAGCAGCAATTACAGCAAATAGCTAACGCAGTTCATTTACTTGAAGATACACAAAATCAAACTCATGAATCGGTTGAACAAATTGTGGCGCTTGGCGAACAAGCAAAACAACAAATAGACACCGCATTGCATGACTCTGAGCAATCACAAAAACTGAGTCAACAAACCCAACAACAGCTAAAGCGTTTTGTAGACTAGGGCCTGACTAGTTTTACCCAAGCCGCGATTATGCTAAATTACGCGGCTTATAATATAACTGTGTGAAGCATGTGAGCGACGTCAATCTAAATTATGAACAGCTAGCCCAGCAAATAAAGCTATGGGGTCAAGAACTTGGCTTTAGTGAAGTGGGTATTACTGACATTGATTTAACTAAGCATGAAGCACAGCTGCAGCGATGGCTTGATGCGGGTTTTCATGGCTCAATGGATTATATGGCAGCCCATGGTATGAAGCGTGCTCGCCCTAATGAGCTAGTACCCGGAACACAGCGGGTTATTTCAGTTAAAATGGATTACCTCCCACCTGATTCTGGCTTTGCCAAAAACCTTAAAAATACCGAAAAAGCCTATATCAGTCGATATGCCCTTGGCCGTGACTATCATAAGTTGATGCGCAACCGAATCAAACAGTTAGGTAAAAAAATTGAACAATATGTGGGTGACTATAGCTTTAGGCCTTTTGTTGATTCAGCCCCTGTACTTGAACGTCAACTCGCTGAAAAAGCGGGATTAGGCTGGCGCGGAAAGCATTCTTTATTAATAAATAAAGAGGCGGGTTCTTGGTTCTTTTTAGGTGAGCTTTTTGTCGACTTACCTTTACCTATTGATAACGAAAACACTTTTGAGGGCTGCGGCAAATGCGTTGCCTGCATAACACTATGCCCCACTGGTGCTATTGTAGAACCTTATGTGGTTGATGCGCGTAAGTGCATTTCGTATTTAACTATAGAGCATCAAGGCGCTATTCCTGAGCAATACAGAACATTAATGGGAAATCGCATTTATGGCTGTGACGATTGCCAATTGGTATGCCCATGGAACCGCTACGGACAAATTACCGATGAGGCTGACTTTCATCCTCGTACACAATTAAAAAACAAAGATTTACTCGAGTTATTTGCTTGGGATGAAACTACCTTTTTAAAAAATACCGAGGGCAGTCCAATCCGCCGCATTGGCCATGAACGTTGGCTACGAAATATAGCCGTTGGATTAGGTAACGCAGATTTTAGCCCGGCAATTATTGCTGCACTCGAAGATAAACGCCAAACAGTCAGTGATCTGGTGGGTGAACATATAAATTGGGCACTCGCCCAGCAACACGATAAACAAAGGCAAAAGTTGCGTAAAACAGCACGATTAATTCGTATTGTCGAAAAAGGCCTCCCCAGAGACGCGTAAGCCTTTTACCATTTTATGTAATCACTTTCTCTATGAACTCTTAGCCCTCTTTGTGCATAATTTACTAACATCTAATTTAACACAGAGAAGAGAATGAGGAGTAAATAAGAAGCTACTATTAAAGTACGGCTCTTAGTTAACCTGTAATACATACCTTTCGTTTTTAACCTTTAAAAGATGCGACATAAAACCGCTGTTACAAGTTAATTTGTCTAATCGTAACAAGGAATTTACCCCGCGCCTCGCAGCCCGCACCTTTAACCTTTCAACAATAAAGCGAGATCTTGCTCTATCTCTGCGAACGCTTTTTTAACCTGATCAACAGATTCTTGGCGTGCCACCGAATTTTGAATCGTTTCGTCGACCTTTTTGTAAATAAACACTTCCTGGTCTTCATCGAGTCCCATGGTTGGGATCCGCTCTTCTAACTCCTCTTGAAGTTGTTTAAATACTTTTTCGTTATTTATCCGGCTGTCGTTAAGCAATCCAATTAAACTATGAAACTTACTGTGAACAGTACTCGCCACTTTGTTTAATCGCTCTTGCTGCGAAACCAACATTTTCTTAGTAGTAATAGCGCGCAATTGCTGTTCGGTTACACTTACAATAAAACAAATATGATCACGTATACGCCCATGCTTCTGCTCATCTTGTTCTGGCATATTCAAAATCAATAAACTGACAAACTCGTAATTAACCAAAATACGATGAGAAAACTCATGTAACCTACCTTTGTTTTTAAGCATTTCAAATAACTCAATCACAATCGGCGAACACACACCGTTTAAAGCAAAGTGCGATTTGCTGTCGTTACATCTAAATTCAATATTACTTTGTAGACCAAATGTCTGTAAGCACTCCACTAATGCCTTACCTAACTCCTCTACATCGTTGATAAAAACGATATTTTCAATATAGTTAACTATCTGACCCATTTCACTGCTATTTGCCATAGCATTAAAAGCGGTTGAGGTTGCTTCTTTTACTTGCTTTTCAAGCTGTTGTTTTTCTATTAATACTTGATTTAACTTATTCAGCTTTTGCTTAAGCTCATCGTGCCCAAACGGTTTTACAATATAGTCTTCAGCACCTACTGAATAACCTTCCATACGTTCCTCAACAGTCCCCCTTGCCGATACAAACATCACTATAATATCTTGTGTTTTAGGGTTCGCTTTGAGCTCTTTACATACTTCGTAACCATTCATTTTTGGCATGCTTACATCAAGTAAGATAACCTGCGGCATATACTCTTCAACCATGCTCAAGCATTCCGGGCCACTCGAAGCCAGCTTAAGTTCAAAATCTAATTCCTCTAGGATTTCTTCTATTATTTCGAGGTTAAATGGTTCATCGTCGACTGCAAGAATTTTAGTTAAAGCCATAATTTTTCGTCCATATAAATCGTGTTCATTAAAACAATTCGGTTATTAGCTACTATTTTTCACTAATTGCTCATCGGCTAAATATTCATCGAGGTTTATTTCCAAAGGAACCTGAATGCTAATGGTTGCCCCACCAAGTTCGTTATTACAGGCTTTTATAGTTCCTTGATGTAAAGAAACAAATTCACGGCACAGCGTAAGTCCTAATCCTGTCCCCCCTGCGCCACTATTTGTTTTGCTACTTTGCACAAATTTTTGAAAAACAGTTTCAAGCTCGTCTTCTGGTATACCTATTCCGCTGTCTATTACTTCAATATTTGCACACCCACTGTCTGTTTCCAATGCAACTTCGATAGTGCTATGTTCTTCGCTAAATTTTAATGCATTACTCAATACGTTTCTAAGTACCTGATTAATTTGCTCTTCATCGCATTGCGCTATAACAGGCGGCTTATCTGATTTAAATGCAATTTTAATATCTTTTTCTATGGCAATTCCGGACACATCATCAATACTTGTTTTAACAATAGTCGTTAAATCGCATGCTCGCGGGTTAAATGGGAATTTACCTACATCTAATTTCGACAAATCGAGTAGATTGTTAAGTAATGACAGTAGCCTTTGCCCACTTGATTCTATTCGGGTTAAATATTTTAAAAGTTTATCTTTACTAAAATCATCATCTTGAAGCTTACTGATACCAAAGCGTGAAAAACTTAGTATAGAATGCATAGGGGTTCTTAGCTCATGTGACATATTCGCCAAAAACTCTGATTTGCTTAAATTAGCTGCTTCAGCAATGTTTTTCGCATGCTCAAGTTGCGAAGTCCGCGCTCTTACCTGCTCTTCTAAAAGATCTTTGGCCTCAAGTAATAAATCTTCTTTTTGCTTTAAATGAGTTACGTTTTTAAAAATAACCGCTAACGCTATCTCACCATGATGATCAATTTCATTAAACGAGCCGACAAGTGGAATTTTACTGCCATCTTTATTGACTAGGTGTAAGTCGCAACTAAATTGCCGATTACTGTTTAAAGTCGATATTTTATCTTTTATTGCCTTTACTGAATCGTCATCTAAAAAGTGAAATAACGAGTGAGCAATGAGCTTTTTAAACGGTAAATTAAACAGCTTTAAGCACGCGTCGTTAGCCTCTACTATTTTGCCTTTACGTTCAAAAAGTAAGATTGGATCGGGAGTATTTTTAAAAATTACTTGCAGCAAACTGTCTTTTTCAATAAGTACATCGACTGTATCTTGTAGTCTTTCAACTAGCTCTGCGTTATGACGTTTTAGCAATTCGGTTTGCCACAACTTATGTACTGCTTGTAATAACACATTGTCGTCGAGCGGCTTAATTAAAACGTCTTCAACACCTTGGCGAATTGCTTCAATCATAGAAACCTGAGCAGGACGCGAGGTTAATAATAAGCAGCGGCTATGCGGCTGTATCTGCTTAAGGCTGGTAAATATATCTAAGCCGAGCCCTTCTTTTAAACTAAAATCACTAATTAAAATATCAATCATTCTGAGTTTGGCAATATTAAGTGCCTCATCATGATTTGTAGCTGTGTATACCTCTATATGTGCACCCACTAAACTACTTTTTAGCATTTCTAAACGCTCACTAACATGATCAACCAACAAAATTGTAGGCAGTTTAAAAATATGATCAGGTCCTATTTCTAATAGATCTTCAATAAATGAAGTGATTTCTTTATTAGAAAAAAATGGATAAATAATAGTGGCATCTGGAACAAGCTCGTTTAATTTACCAAATGCATCAAGCAATTCACCACTTTCAGCCTTGGGAGCTAAAAGTAAAAATGATTGTCGGGTCGCTTGTTTTACCAACGAAGCAACCAGATTTGTTGGTGTCCCTTGTGAAAAGGCAAGCATATCGTACGCATCTATGTTGCTGCTTTGATCAAACATAGAATAATGAACTAATTCAACTTCACAACCAATTAGCTCAAGCAGTACTTTTAAGCGCATAGCAATCATGCTACTGCTATCAATAATAAGTATTTTTTGCGCCATTTATGTACACTTTTAAGAATTAATTAAACACCTTTTCAGCATAGTATAGAATTTTTGGTTTGGCATAATCGTCTACATAAATGTAATTTTTGCTTGCCTATGATTGTGGGATTACATTAAATGCTTACCAAAAATAGTCAGACTGTACAGCTGGTTATCCATCCTTGCAACATTGGGCAACTCTCCCCATACTGCAAAATCAAAATGCTTAAATAATTTAATGCTTGGTTCGTTATGGCTAAAAATAAATCCGAGTAACACTTCAATATCGAGCTTTTTTGCTTGTTGTTGTGCAAATTGCATCAACTTTTTACCCAACCCTTTTCCTTGGGCTGCCGCCGTAATGTAGATGCTTAGTTCAACGGTGCCATCGTAAGCTGGGCGCCCATAAAACGATTTATAACTAACCCAGGCTAATACTTGGTCATTTTCGCAGTAAACAAAAATAGGTCTTTGAGCTGTATGGCTATCAAACCAAGGTTGTTTGTCAGCAACGGTTACTTCTTCAGTATCGGCGGTTACCATTCGACTAGGGATAGTTTCATTATAAATGGCAACAATAGCAGTTAAATCATCAGGTTTAGCTAAACGTATAGTCATAGAAAATAAGTAAAATTGATCAATTTCGCCTATAGTAGCGTATGATAAGTTACATAAACACCCATCAAATCGCATTCAAGGTAACCGCATGATAAGAAAATTAATATTCGGATTAACACTGGCTCTAGGCTGTGTATCTGTAACCACCAATGCAGCAGACACTAATAGCCCTTCAGCAAAGACAGATACCTGCGATGACTTCACAAATGTGTCACTGAGAAAGCTTCGTTCAACCGAAACGCTTAATCTATGTGAATTTAAAAATAAGCCACTGTTGATTGTTAACACTGCCAGCAATTGCGGCTTTACTTCTCAGTTTGAAGGGCTAGAAACGCTATACAAAAAATATAAAGAGCAAGGCTTGGTGGTGCTCGGTTTTCCATCTGACGATTTTTTTCAAGAAGAAAATGACGAAAAAGATACGGCTAAAGTCTGTTATGTAAATTACGGCGTTACCTTTCCCATGTTAGCCACCAGCGCAGTGCGTGGCAGCGATGCCAACCCTATTTTTAAGCACTTAAATGCAAAAACTAGTTCACCTAACTGGAATTTTTATAAATACGTGGTTTCGGCAGATCGTCAAACCGTGACTCGCTTTAACAGCCGCGTCAAACCCGATTCAGCAAAATTAGAAAGCGCCATCAAAAGTGCATTTTAATTTTGTGTTTTCAGTTTAACCTTACTAAGATGTTGCTTAGTAGATAAAAAACTAAACTTATAAATAGGAGATTTTATGGCAGTAGCAAGTGCAAGGCACATACTCGTAGACAGTGAAGCACAATGTTTAGACCTTAAAGATAAAATTGAGCAAGGTGAAGACTTTGCAGAGCTGGCTAAATTGCACTCTAATTGCCCTTCAGGTCAAGATGGTGGCGCATTAGGTGAGTTCGGACCTGGTATGATGGTTCCTGAGTTTGATAAGGTGGTTTTTTCAGCGCCACTTAACCAAGTACAAGGTCCTGTTCAAACACAGTTTGGTTACCACTTATTAGAAGTAACCAGCCGCTCAGAGTAAGCAAATCGATTTACTAATAAAGCCGCATTAGCGGCTTTTTATTTATGTGGAGTTGGCAAAAGCCCCAATATGCAATTACTTGGCTCTATTTCTTCCCCTTATGTTCGCCGTGTCAGAATTTGGGCACAACAAAATAACTGTGAGCTTGAGTTTATAAATCTCGACATTTTTTCAAGCGATGATCGTTCTTTAATGATGTCGCACAACCCGGCAGCTAAAATCCCTATCTTAATTGATGGCTCGCTTAACTTAAGCGACTCAAACAATATACTGCGTTACTTACTTGAAAAAACACAGCAGAACCCGTTAACTTGGCCGCAAGAGCATTTTTTAACTAGCATCAATGCCTGTAACGATTCATTGGTTGAATTATTGTTATGTCATCGTTCTGGGTTTGACACGCAAGCTGATAAACTATTTTTTAATCTGCAAAATGAGCGAATTGCGCAAACATTAGACTATTTAAATGATCATTTAAACGATGATGAATTTAAAAGCTGTGAATGCCTCAACATCAGTTTATACTGCTTGCTAGATTGGATCTGCTTTCGTGAACTCACTGATTTTAGCGCGCAATCGCAGTTAGTTAAGTTTTATGAAGCGTTTAGTCAGCGTCAAGCGGCTAAAAATACCAACCCTCGACTCAAATTTTAAAAGGTGAACACATGAGCGATATCGAAATTGAATCACAACTAGTTAGCTTTGTAGAAAAAGTACGTGTTAGTGAGCAGATCTGGGCACTGGGTGCACAAGATGGTGGCTTTGTTGTATGTGAATCAAATCAGTTTGATGACACCGATGTACTTTTACTGTGGGAATCAGAAGACGCAGCAAAAGAGCAATGTAAAGAAGAGTGGAAAGACTACAGCCCAGTAGAAATCAACCTAGATGAATTTTTAGATGATTGGGTTGAAGACCTTAAATCAGATGATGCATTGGTCGGTTTAAATTGGAATGACGATCAAGTGTGCGTAGAAATTGAACCAGTTGGTTTAGCTCGCGCTTTAAGTGAATAAGTTTTAACTGTTTATTTGCTGGCACTACCCCAATTAACAACAACGATTAGTTGGGGTATAAAATAATAAAAACTGTCAAGGTACTGCGTTGAAAACCCATCTTGGTCGTCGTCCATTCTCAGCTATGGAGCTACATACGCTCTATACCGGATATATTTATAGTGATACTCGGCTTGCCCGCGAACAAGCTAAGCACTGGCACTTTTGGCTGCCTTTAATTGCGTACTACAGTGGCGCTTATAGTGATGAAATTGGCCATTTAACCCTAGATGACTTGGTGGTTCAAAATAACATTCTCTGCTTTAGCTTTCATACTCATGGTAAAATTAAACCCCGTTTAATTCCTGTACATAACGCCCTTATTAAGGCCGGACTTAATGATTATTTAGCCTACGTAAAAGCGCAAAAACACACACGTTTACTGTTTGACCTCCCAGCAAAAACAGGACGCTACAGTGAAAAAGTACGCATTTGGTTTTCAGGCGAGGGCGAACGTGCGGGGTATTTGCAAAAATGTGCAATTCCTTCCGTGGATCAACTCGGAATGAAAACCGCGATTAGTAGTTTGCGGCTTAACTTTGAGCAGCAAATTCGTATTTATGCCCTGCAAGCAGGCTCTAAAGACTGCTTCAATTACTTAATGGGCTTTAATGATTACTCTGATGAGCATTTTGCCGATACCAAATTGCTTAATACCGTTTTACAACAAATTCGTGTTATCAATTCCTACACCCATTGGCAGCGGTTTTTAGCACGAGATAGTCACTGACAAACTTTGTTACTCTTTTCCTTCTTGTTGCTCGCTTACTCTAGCAATAAAAGCTGTTAGGATGGAGTGTACTCACTCTTCTAACAACAAAAATCTAGGGATAACTATGTTTTTTAAAAGCCTCTTAACCGTGAGCGTTGCGCTTGCGATAAATGCTGCTAACGCTAATGAATTCGTGATTGAAAAGCTCGCAAAGCCAAGTTCACAAAAAGTCGCTTTAACGCTCGACCCAAGTCAGGATACTTTTACAGGAATGACTGAGATCAGTTTGGAGGTGCTTAAACCAACACGCTACATTGAACTTAATGGTGTTGATTACGCAACCAAAATGGTTCAACTATTGGGTGAGCAAAACTGCGACTTAAACAGCGAAATGCTTAAAACCGGTAAAGTTAAATTTAGCTGCGAAGAGCAAATTCAGCCGGGTAAATACACTTTAAAAATTGATTTCTCAGCGCCATATAATCGCCAAAGTGTGGGGCTATATAAAACCCTAGATCAAGGCGTTCCTTATCTTTTCACCCAATTTGAAATGAGCGATGCCCGTCGAGCGTTTCCTGTATTTGACGAACCAAGCTATAAAATTCCATTTCAGTTAACTATTACCGCCCCCACGTCACAAAAAGTGTATTCAAATACACCTGAGTTAAAAACGACGGTGAATGGCGATATGACTACCCATTACTTTGATAAAACGCCACCAATTCCATCATACTTAGTAGCTATGGCTGTAGGCCCGTTTGAAGAACTAGAGATTAAGGGTATGCCAATTCCTGGCCGTGTGATTACTCCACAAGGTAAAATTCATTTAGCACAGTATGCAAAAGAGAATATGCCTAAAGTATTGGGCGCACTTGAAGAGTACTTTGGTATTCCCTACGTGTATAAAAAATTAGATTCAGTGGCTGTTCCAGAGTTTCCGTTTGGGGCAATGGAAAATTCAGGTTTAGTGACTTACCGCGAAGATATTCTTCTGGTTGATTTAGAAGCTGCAACGCGTAGTAAAAAGCAACGTAATGTCTCTATTATTGCCCATGAATTAGCTCACCAATGGTACGGTAACTTAGTGACTATGAAGTGGTGGAACGACTTATGGTTAAACGAAGCGTTTGCTAGCTGGATGGCAGCAAAAATTACTAAGCAACTTAATCCTGAGTTTGAATCACACCTAGATTTACCACAAAACAATGTAATGGCGTTAGATGCTCGCTTAAGCACTAAGCCCATTCGTAAACCAATTAAAACCGAAGCCGATATTATGGACGGTTTAGGCCTTGCATACAGCAAAGGCAGCTCAGTACTGGCGATGGTTGAAAATTGGATTGGTGAAGACGCATTTCAAGCTGGTATTCAAAATTATTTAAAAGAGTTCTCATATAAAAATGCCGAAGCCGCCGATTTATGGGAAGCACTCGGTAAGGCTTCAAATAAAGATGTGGCGAGTGTTTTAAAATCATTTATTGAACAATCGTCATTTCCTTTAATCAAGGTTGATCAGCAAGGTAAAACTCTCACTATTTCGCAAAGCCGTTTTGCTAATGCCGGTGTTGATGCTCCAGCCCAACTTTGGAATGTACCCGTTGCCATTAAGTACGGTAAAGGCGATAAAGTAAAAACTGCCAGTGTATTACTTAATAAACAAAACCAAACGCTAGAGTTAGATTTTGAGCCAGAGTGGATATATCCAGACCAAGGTGCGCTAGGTTACTACCGCTGGGTCATGGACGATGCGCAATTTAACGCACTAATTGATAATGCAGCAAGCGTATTAAACGACCGCGAGCGCCTTGCACTATTATCAGCCACCGACGCCTTACTTGACGCAGGTGTAATTTCTGCGGCTAAGCTGATGCAAACGCTTGAAGTATTTGCCAGTGATAGTCATCCACGCGTAGCTAACACTGCTTTAGGTTATTTAGCATCTCAGCAACGTACCTTTAAAGACGATAGCAACAAAG
This sequence comes from Pseudoalteromonas sp. 11L1, assembly GCF_055397545.1. The sequence goes on from NZ_AP041141.1 coordinate 204,786, forward strand.
ATTTATGGCCTACATTTATTCAAAATGCAGTCATGCCTGCCGCTAAAAAATATGGCCTAGAAGCAAAAATGGGTGAGGATGGCGCTATTGCTCAACTGCGAGCTGCGGTGGTATCACGCTTAGGCTTTGATGGTGAAGATAAAAATGTGATCAATAAAGCTAAGCAGCAAACAGCTGCTTACTTAAAAGATCCACAAAAAGTAGACCCTTATTTAGCGGGTACTTACTTACGTCTTGCGGCTTTTCATGGTGATAAAGCGCTGCTTGATCAGTTTATGGCAACCTTTAAAACCACTAAAGATCCACAAGTTCGTACCAATATGTTGGCAGCAATGGGTTATTTTGGTAAACCTGAACTCCAAAAAGCAGTGCTTGCATATAGCTTAACCGATGAAGTAACCGCTTCTGATATGCGTACTATTTTATCGGGGCAAAGTTACACCGATGAACGCCAAGCACTCTTTATTGATTGGATATATAGCAACTACGATAAAGTAACAGCAAGTTTGCCACCATTTTTTGTGCCTAACTTACCTTACTTTACTACTGCTAGCTGTGATGCTGAAAGTTTAGCGAAAACGCAAACGTTCTTTGACGCTAAACTTGATGACGTACCTGGCTATGCGCGCACATTAAGTAAGCTTGCAGAAAGTACTAATGACTGTATTGCACTTAAAAACCGTGAACTCAAATCAGTAAATAGCTTTTTGAATAGTAAATAAACTAAAGGTTAAAGGTTAAAGGTTAAAGGTTAAAGGTTAAAGGTTAAAGGTTAAAGGTTAAAGGCTAAAGGCTAAAGGTTGCAGATTTTATCTTGCACCTTTTGCCTTTAGCCCTGCACCATTCTATTAACCACCAATAATCATCGTTAGCTTAGCTATAAACTCTTTTGCCGCTTGTTCAGAGTTAATTTTAAAAGCGACACCATAATGAATAGGCTGTGCGCTTTTATAAATACGAGTGGGAAAACGGGTCATTTCACTGCTATGAAAATAACCTTGAGTACGCACAACCCCATCAATATCAGTAAAGTCATCACTAAACACTTCAAATGCAGGGCGGATCACAATTTTACCTTTCCCCGTTTCGGCATGGGTGTAAAACGCTTCTTTAGAGTTTGCTAGCATATACTCAGCAATGTTTTTTATTTTAAAGTTACTTCTACACTCTAGTTTTATCAGCTGCTCTGTTAACTCGTCTGCGCTAAATGCCACGTGACTTTCCTTTTTATTTAATAGTTAGGGTCTGTTGACCTTTCAAGGTTAAATTTGCATCAGTCTGTTTGGTATTTAGTCAAGACAGAGCCTATGTGGTGTGGTTATTCCCCATAAATAGGCGATAACGCAGCATCAATGCCAAACAGGCACTGCCCTTCGGGTTCTGCCTAGGGGCGATTTACTCTTTGTTGCTCGGTTTTTACTTAGCCCACTAGGTTACAAACCTCGCGCCGCGATTAAACAGCCCCTAGTTTGAACAAATTGTAATTCGCAAAGGTCAACAGACCCTAGACTAACTCATGCATGAGTGAAAGTCCGAAATTTATTATTTAGTGTTTATTTAACACTACATACAAACGCTAATTGCTGATTTTTATAACTCAACCGGCTAATTTCAGTATCGCAATATTGGCTTAAATCAAGCCATTGAGAGATGTCAGAACCTGCTGTTAGTTTTCGTTGATAGATACGGTTTTTAATTGCGTAAGCAATGGTATTTTCATCTTTTAAGATGAAGTCTTGTACTTGGTTTGGCAACCTAAGGATGTTGCTTACCTGCTTGGTTTGAGGGTCAAAACGGGCTAACTGGTGCTGGCCATTTTTACTATGACTAAATAAAAATTCACTTTGCGATTTATCGTAAATAAGTGTGCGACCAATGTTATTTGCAACAACTTCACCTTTAGCCGCAACAACCGAGGTATATTGTAATGTATGTGGCTCACCTAAAATAAACATCACTAAATCGTTGTTATTACCCCAAGCGTGGTAGCCCACAGGCTCAATCCAATCAAAAATACGACTTGGCGCCTGCTCTGTGCTCAGCGGATATTGCCATAACTTTTGTTTGCCATCTTCTTCAACCACGATAGCAGATAAACTATCACCACTCGGTGTTACTGTTGGCGAATACTCACTTACAGCTGTATTGGTGATCATGGAGGTTTGTTTTGATGATAAATCGTAAAGCGCAATATCAGTTTGGCTCTGATTATTACTGATTACCTCACGCGTATAATAAAGGCCCGTGTCGGTTAAATAGGGCTGATTGTTGTAGCTGGTTTTATCACTAACAATGCTTACGCGTATGCCATGCGGAGTATTTAAATCGGCAAGCAGTATTTGACTTTTAGGCATATTTGCCTGGGCAACGCCCAATGTTAAAGCATTAATTGTTATTAGCCCTAACAACGGTTTGATCAGTTTCATGCTTTCTCTCGTTTTAATTTTAAGCACCTCATGATAACGTTATTTACTGATGACGTCACTTGACCTAGCTTAGTAAGGTCTTTATAACTAACGGGTCATAAAAAAGAGAACAAACATGTCAGCTAAACACCCTATTATTGCAATCACCGGCTCATCTGGAGCAGGCACTACAACCACCACCAATGCCGTGAAGCATATTTTCCGCAGCCTCGATATCAATGCTGCATTTATTGAAGGTGATAGCTTTCATCGTTACACACGTCCTGAAATGGACAAAAAAATTCGAGAAGCCCAACAAGAAAGTAAACACATAAGTTATTTTGGCCGAGAAGCCAATGACTTTGGTGCATTAGAAGACTTATTTACCAAGTATGGTGAAACAGGCGAAGGTAAACTGCGCCGTTATTTACATACCTTTGATGAGGCCGTGCCTTATAACCAGTTACCTGGAACATTTACTCCTTGGCAAGAGCTTGAGCAAAATACAGATTTAATGTTTTACGAAGGCTTACATGGCGGCGTGGTCGACGAAGATCATGATGTTGCTAAGCATGTTGATTTACTCATAGGCATGGTGCCAATTATTAACCTTGAGTGGATCCAAAAGCTTATTCGCGATACCTCAGAACGCGGCCATTCTCGTGAAAAAGTAATGGACTCGATTGTACGCAGTATGGATGACTACATTAATCATATAACGCCGCAGTTTTCTCGTACTCATATTAACTTTCAGCGAGTACCCACCGTTGATACTTCCAACCCATTTAGCGCAAAAGATATCCCCTCCCTTGATGAAAGCTTTGTTGTTATTCGCTTTAGGGGCATTGATGACGTTGATTTCCCGTATTATTTACGCATGATTGAAGGGAGCTTTATGTCGCGGATCAATACGCTTGTAGTACCCGGTGGCAAAATGGGACTCGCTATGGAGCTAGTGCTTACGCCACTGATCAAAGATATTATTTTGAAAAAACGCGCCTTAGCAAAATTAGCCCCACCTGAAATTCCTATTTAAGTGTATCAATAATCTGTTAGAGACTTTTTGGTTTAGAAGATCTAACACATACAATGATCCTATGGAGCTGATCATTTCTTTTATCAAGTGATCGCAAATACATTCTGCTCTTTTTTGTTTAGTCTAACTCACGTACACTGCTGATTTTAAGTATGATGAGAGTAGTATGTCGCAAGTCATGAAAATTGTTGTCGGGTCTAAAAACCCAGTAAAAGTAAATGCCGCTAAACACATTTTTGCGATGTATTTCCCTGAGCATTTAATTGAATGTAGTGGCGTTCATGCACCTTCAGATGTACCCGATCAACCAATAGGCGAAGAACAAACGTGTTTGGGTGCACAGAATCGAGTTAACTACTGTAAAGCACAGCATCAAGCAGACTACTACATAGCGATGGAAGGCGGCGCAGCGCAATTTAGCTATGGTGCAGCAACCTTTGCCTATGTTGTTATTGATGACGGCGCACAGCAAGTTACAGGACGAAGCAGTAACTTACCTTTGCCTTCTGTTTTTTATAAAGCATTGCTGCAAGGTGAAGAGCTCGGAGATGTGATGGATAAGGCTTTTAATACCACCAATATTAAGCAGCAAGGGGGTGCTATTGGTTTATTAACTGATCATCATGCAACACGAGAAAGTACCTATACTCAAGCGCTGACTCTCGCCATGGCCCCTTTTCTTAATCCCACTTTATATAATCAATAACGGATGTTTTAATGAAGTATAACTACGTATTATTTGATGCCGACGAAACCTTATTTAGCTTTAATGCCTTTGCTGGCTTACAAAAAATGTTGGCTGCTTACGACATGGATTTTACCAAAGCAGATTATGACCATTACCAAAACACCAATAAGCCACTATGGATTGCCTATCAAAATAACGAAATTACCGCAAACCATCTGCAAGTAACTCGTTTTAGTGAGCTGGCAAATAAACTTGATGTACCAGCCCAGCAGCTCAATGATGATTTTTTATCGGCAATGGCTGAAATTTGCATGCCTTTACCCGGTGCGGTTGAATTATTAAACGCCCTTAAACCTCATGCCAATTTAGGTATTATCACTAATGGCTTTTCTCAGCTGCAAGCACGTCGTTTAGCGCATACTGGGCTGCAAGATATGTTTGATTGGCTGGTAATTTCTGAAAAAGTAGGTATTGCTAAACCTGCAAAAGAGATATTTGAGCACACCTTTAATTTAATGGGGAATCCACCTAAAGAGCAAATTTTAATGGTAGGTGATACCGCCAGCAGTGATATTCTTGGTGGACAAAATGCAGGCATAGACACCTGCTGGTTACAGCACCCTGGAGTAATCTTACCTGAAGGTATTAAGCCAACGTACCAAGTCACTGAGTTAAAACAGTTACAAACTATTTTAGGTCTGTAATACCTGACTGATTGTGCTGACAAACAGCCAAAAAAAATGACGCTAATTAGCGTCATTTTTTATAACTGTATGTAAGCGATTAACTGATTAGGCGTTTGCTAATTCAAGGCCGGGTGCAGGCATCGAAACAGGCGTTTCAAAGGTTGCCCACTCCCATGCTGACTCGGTTGCCATAATTTTGCGTAGTAACTTGTTATTCAAATCATGACCTGATTTAAATGCAGTTACTTTACCTAAAAGGTTATGACCTGTCATAAACATGTCACCTACACAGTCTAGTATCTTATGCTTGACGAACTCGTCTGGGTAACGCAGACCGTTTGGATTTAAAACTTTAAATTCATCAAGTACCACTGCACTATCCATGCTACCACCTAGTGCAAGGTTATTAGCATGCATGTATTCAATATCTTTCATAAAGCCAAAAGTACGCGCACGGCTGATTTCTTCAGTGAAGCTTTGTGCGGTAATATCTAAACCAATACGTTGGCGGCTTTCATTAATTGCAGGGTGATCAAAGGCAATTTCAAAATCGATATGGAATCCGTCGTAAGGTTCTACTTCGGCCCATTTGTCGCCTTCTTCAATACGTACTTTTTCTTTAATACGAATGAAGCGTTTTGCAACATTTTGCTCTTCAATGCCGCCTTTTTGTAATAAATAAATGAATGGCAATGCACTACCATCCATTATTGGAACTTCTGAGCTATCAAGTTCAACAATTAGATTGTCGATACCCATGGCCGCAACAGCTGCAATTAAATGCTCAGTAGTTGATAAGCGAACACCATCTTTGTTGATTAAACAGGTACACAATTGCGTATCACCAACGGCTTCAGGTGTTGTTTCAAAATCAACAACCGGATCAAGGTCGACACGACGAAATACAATCCCAGTATTTGCGCTCGCAGGTCGGAGAGTTATTGTGACCTTCTCACCTTTATGAAGTCCAATTCCTATGGCTTTGACTACTTGTGCAATCGTACGCTGTTTAATCATAGGTTCGCTCACTTTAAGTATATATTACAGTTAGACGGCGGAGTGTAACATAAATACGGTATAACTACAATATTTGTTCACATTTCGCACAAAAGTACTGTTTTTAATTAGTCTGCTTGTTTACGTAAAAAAGCAGGAATGTCGAAATAATCGCCACCCTCAGACTTATCTGTTTTATTAGCACTACTTGACGGCGTATTCGTTGCTGAACTTGAAGAGCTAGTCGATGTGCTGCTTTGCTCTTTTGATTCAGTTTGCGATGTCGTTGCAGGCTCTTCAGTCGTGTTTGTGCCTTGGCTTGCAAAGCTAGGTACGTACATGCTGCTGCTTGTTTGTGTGCTTGAGCTAGTTACATCAGAGCCTGACGCTTTTTTGAAACCGTTATCTACAATACCAAACTGTGGACGACGATCGCCGCCTAAGCCGGTTGCAACCACGGTTACACGTAGCTCATCCGTCATTTCTGGGTCAATTACCGCGCCAACAACAACCGTTGCGTTTTCAGACGCTAGCGCCTTAACGTGATTACCCACAATTTCGAATTCTTCGATCGCGATATCCATACCCGCAGTAATGTTAACCAAAATGCCTTTAGCACCGGTTAAATCTACGTCTTCTAAAAGAGGGCTTGAAATAGCAGCTTCTGCTGCTTCTTGTGCACGATCAGGACCCGATGCAGATGCTGTACCCATCATCGCCGTGCCCATTGCAGACATAACTGTACGTACGTCGGCGAAATCCACGTTAATTAGACCCGAGCGAGTGATTAGCTCAGCAATACCTTGTACCGCACCGAACAATACGTCATTTGCTTTAGCAAATGCATCCAGTAAAGTTGTTCCTTTACCCAATACTTTTAGTAACTTGTTATTTGGAATAGTGATTAACGAGTCCACAATTTCAGATAATTCGCTAATACCTTGCTCTGCAGCAGCGGCACGCTTTTTACCTTCAAAATCAAACGGACGGGTTACCACAGCAACAGTTAAAATGCCCAGCTCTTTAGCAATTTTAGCCACGACTGGCGCAGCACCGGTACCTGTACCGCCGCCCATACCTGCCGCAATAAACACCATATCAGCGCCCTCAAGGCTAGCACGAATGGTTTCGGCGTCTTCTTCAGCCGATTCACGACCTACTTCAGGGTTAGCCCCCGCACCTAACCCAGAGGTTATTTGCGTGCCTAATTGTACTGTTACATCAGCGGCTGAATTACGTAATGCTTGCGCATCCGTATTGGCTGCGATAAAACGAACGCCTTCTATTTGTTGTTTTACCATGTGCTCAACTGCGTTACCGCCGCCACCGCCTACACCGATTACTTTTATTACAGCTTCTTCGCTGTGTTGTTCCATTATATCAAACATATTTACTCTCCGACTTGAGTACTAAAACTCGCCTTGAAACCATTTTGTGATGCGGTTCCACCAATTATTATTATCATCCGCTTTCGACTTTTGTGCATTCATCGACTGCATAGTACGCCCGTATTGTAACAAACCTACAGCGGTTGCGTACGATGGATCATCAACATAATCAGTTAAACCTACTACACCAATTGGTTTACCTATTCTTACTGGCATCTGAAAAATATCTTCAGCCACTTCCATTGCGCCAGTCATTTTAGCAGTTCCGCCAGTAATGACGAGACCTGCTGCAATTTGGTCTTCTAATCCTGAGCGACGAATTTCTTCCATCGCCAGTTCAAATAATTCTCTAAAACGTGGCTCAACCACTTCAGACAACGTATGCCTAGACATCAGTCTTGCTGGTCGCCCACCTACGCTTGGCACTTCAATCGTGTCTTCGCTGCTCGCCATTTGGCTACTTGCACAGGCATATTGTACTTTGAGTGACTCTGCATGTGATATAGGTGTACGAAATATTTTTGCAATATCACCGGTTACTTGGTTGCCCGCCACCGGAATAACCGCAGAATGACGCAGTGCACCATTAATATAAATAGTGATATCCATAGTACCACCACCAATATCTAACACCGCAACACCTAGCTCTTTTTCATCGTCCGTCAATACGGAGTAACACGAGGCAAGCGCAGTGAATATAAGTTGGTCCACTTCAAGCCCACAACGTTCAACACATTTTTCTATATTTTTAGCCATATCGTTGGAGCAGGTAATAATGTGCGCGCGTGCTTCCATGCGCACACCACTCATGCCAAGTGGGTTTTTAATCCCCTCTTGCATGTCAATGCTGTACTCTTGTGGCAAGGCATGCAACATTTTGCGTTCAGCTGAAATTGGCACTGAGCGTGCTATATGGATTACATTTTCAATGTCTTCATCGGTTACTTCAGTGTTATTAATAGCGACAACACCACTTTCGTTCTGACACTGAATATGTTTGCCAGAAATACCCAAATAAACCGAGCTAATACGACAATCAGCCATCAATTCAGCTTCATCAATTGCGCGGCGAATAGACTCAGACACTAAATTTAAATCGTTAACGCCGCCTTTATCCATTCCATAAGATACTTGGCTCCCCACGCCAACAATGCTGAGCTTGTTATCTGTGGTGATTTCACCTACCGTGGCCACTACTTTCGAAGTGCCTACGTCTAATCCAATCACTAGGTTTCTTTCTGCTGACTTAGTCATGCCTTACTCTTTATTATAATTGCTGTTCTTGCATTGGCTTATAGCTCACTGCAAGGCCGGTATCGTAGCGTAAATCAATTGCATCTATCTGTGCATCAGCACGTTGTTCTATGCGTGAATAAACGTCTATAAAACGCTGTACACGCTTGGCTTTATCCTTGCGCCCTAAATTTAAACGCACGCCATTATCTAACCAAAGTTGCCACGAAAACCGCTCAGATAGCGCAAGGCTAGTGAGCGTTAGTGCATTTACTTTAAGCATTTCATCAAACTGTTTAAACGCTACCCATGCTTCTTTTTCACTGCCTTCTGGCCCATATAACTGGGGTAATGTGGCACTTAATTTATCACTTTTAGCCTCAAACGCCTCGCCGCTTTGGTTAATCAATAAATCACTGTTCCAGTGAGCGACCGCTTGATGCTCTACCACGTAAACTTGGATAGTATCAGGCCATTGCTTTCTTACCGATACTGTTGCAACCCAAGGTAGTTCTTGCACTAAATGCTGAACATGCTTTACGTTTAACTCAAAAAAGCTAGTTAAATCCGCTTTTTTTATCGCGGTAGTTATTGCTTTTTCATCAGTGTATTTGGGTCTCCCCAACACCGTTAGATGCTTAATTTGCGCATCTTTATTTGCAACTAACCAATGGGAAACCCCATTGGTTATTTCAATTAACCCAATCACTACAGCCAGAAAAAAGCTCACTCCAAAAATCAGCGACCAGTTAAGTTGCTGTTTTAGTTGCTGCGCTTTCTCTAAAAAGGGATGCATATTAAAGGGTTTGCTCCAAAATGCGAACAACTAATTGCTCAAAACTTGCCCCATTGGCTTTTGCTGCCATTGGCACCAATGATTTTTCTGTCATGCCTGGCACGGTATTTACTTCCAACAAGTAAAATTGGCCTTGCTGATCTTGCATTGCATCGACGCGACCCCAGCCACTTGCACCCACTAAATCAAACGCATCGAGTGCCATTGCTTGTAGTTTTTGGGTATCTGGTTGTGATAAATCAGCAGGACAATGATATTGTGTCGTACTTGACTGATATTTAGCTTGGTAGTCATAAAAACCATTTGGCGTGCTCATTTCAATCACAGGTTGTACTTCATCACCAAGCACCGTAATTGTAAATTCGCGCCCCGAGATCCACTGCTCTACCAATACTTGGCTGTCGAACTTAAATGCATTGCTGAGCGCATCTTCAAGCTCTTCTGCAGAGCTTGCTTGTGCCATACCAATACTTGAGCCTTCGTGCGATGGTTTTACCATCACTTTTTTAAATTCATCGATCATTGCTTTAGCATCAAAGCCTTTTTTAGCATCAACTACCGCATAAGGTGCTGTGCTTAAGCCTGCCGATTTAAACAAGTGCTTACAACGAATTTTATCCATTGCTAATGCTGAACCCAGAACATTACTGCCGGTGTAAGGCAAGTTCATAAACTCTAAAGCACCTTGTACTGTGCCATCTTCACCACCTCGGCCATGCAGCGCAATAAAAACGCGATCAACGTTTAAGTCTTTTAATTCCCACAATGAACGATTTTGAGGGTCAAACGCAATCGCATCAATGCCACAGGCAAGAAGTGCATTAAGGACTGCTTGACCAGATTTTAATGACACGTCGCGCTCTGCTGAGTTTCCACCTAGCAGCACCGCTACTTTACCAAACTGGGAACTTACCTGTGTCATACTTCACCTTGCTTTAATTTTTCTATCGACATATTTGTTGCTGCTAAGTTTTTAACTAACTGACCTATGTTACCTGCACCTTGTGTAAGTACTAAATCATTATTTTGCAGGCAGTTAGCAAGTACACCTGCAAGCTCTGAGCTTGAAGCTACATGCAATGGCTCTTTGCCACGCTGGCGTAAACTGCGGCATAAACTCTTACTATCAGCGCCCACTATCGGCTCTTCGCCTGCACTGTAAACATCAAGCAATAGCAACTGATCAACCTCGGCGAGTACTTTCACAAAATCTTCGTATAAATCGCGAGTACGAGTATAGCGATGCGGCTGATAAACCATCACTAAACGCTTATCAGGCCAGCCTTCTCGCGCTGCGGTGATGGTAGCTGCCACTTCTGATGGGTGATGACCATAGTCATCTACTAACATCACATTACCGCATTCGTTTTCAAATTCACCATAATGCTGAAAACGACGGCCAATGCCTTCAAAAGTATCTAATGCCGCTAAAATTGCATGATTAGCTATGTTTTGATCTTTTGCCACCGCAATCGCTGCGGTTGCATTTAAGGCATTGTGTTTACCTGGCATATTTAACTTGGCGGTTAAACTCTCGCCTTGTTTATTAGTAACAGTAAATTGGCATGTATTGGCTGTTTGGCTAAATTCACTCATTCGATAGTCAGCATCTTGCGATTCACCATAAGTGATCACCGGACGACCAAAGCGAGGTATTAATTCTGCGGCAACGTCTGAATCTATACACACTACAGCTAGCCCGTAAAACGGCAGGTTATGAATGAATTCAACATAAGTATCTTTCATTTTTTCTAAGCTGCCGCCGTAAGTTTCCATGTGATCTTCTTCAATATTAGTGATCACCGATACCATAGGTTGTAAATGCAAAAATGAAGCATCGCTTTCATCCGCTTCAGCGATTAAAAAGTCGCTTTTGCCTACTTTAGCATTGCTGCCAGCACTATTTAATAAACCGCCAATAATAAAGGTTGGATCGAGCCCTGCTTGTGCATAAATACTGGCAATTAAACTGGTTGTTGTGGTTTTGCCATGGGTACCGGCAATAGCAATACCATGACGAAAACGCATCAGCTCAGCTAACATTTCTGCACGGCGAACCACCGGAATACGTGCAGCTTGCGCGGCTTGAATTTCAGGGTTTGTTTTATCAATTGCACTTGAAACCACCACCACATTAGCGTCTTTTACATTATTTTCATGATGGCCAATAAATACTTCAGCGCCCGCTTGAATTAAACGCTCGGTCATGGCGCTATGCGCTATATCTGAGCCAGTAATACGGTAACCTTCAAAAGCCAATACTTCTGCAATACCGCCCATACCTGCACCACCTATTCCTACAAAGTGAATAGTTTCAATGCGGCGCATCGCAGGGCGTGTATATTTTTCTTTTGCTAATGTCTGTTTCACTTATATTCTCTTATTTGTTACTTGCTCACAGTGCATAGCGACGCTGGCTGTGGCATCTAAAATAGCCTGCTGCTTTGCTTTAGCAGCCATTTTAGTTATTAATAAAGGTTCGGCTAAATAGGGACTTAAAAGTTCAACAATGCTGCGCTGATTAAATTGCCCCTGTGGCATTAATAGTGCCCCTTCTGCCATTACTAAATACTGTGCATTTGCTGTTTGGTGATCGTCAACCGCATGTGGAAACGGTACAAATACCGCCATTTTACCTGCTGCAGCAATTTCACTAACCGTTAGCGCCCCAGCGCGACAAATCACAATATCGGCCCAGCTATAAGCGGTATCCATATCATCAATAAATTCAGCAACAGTTACTTGTTCATCGCCCATTTGTTGCTGCTGGTAACTTTCGCTCACACTAGCAAAATGGCCTTTACCAGTTTGGTGCCAAACATTAATGGCACAGGTATCATTTAAGCGCTTAAATGCTTCAGGCAGTGTTTGGTTAAGTACTTGCGCACCTAGTGAGCCACCCACTACAAGCATATTGATTGGACTTGATATTTCCCGCTTAGGTATATCAACTACACTCTGACGCACAGGGTTACCCACCAGCTCAGCTTTACCACTGGCAAAAGCACTTGGAAATGCAGCTAATACGCGATTCGCAAATTTCGCTAGCCATTTATTGCTCATACCAGCTACGGCGTTTTGCTCATGAATTACCAAAGGGATACCGAGACTTTTTGCCGCAATACCCGTAGGGCCTGTCACGTAGCCGCCCATAGCTAAAACCACGTCAGGGCGTTGTTGTTTTAATACCTTACGCGCCTGCAATATTGCATTAATAACCATGAATGGCGCTTTAATGAGGCGTTTTAAACCATTACCTCGCACGCCTTTTACATCAATAAAATCAATTTCTATGTTGTGCTTGGGCACGACACTGGCTTCCATTCTATCAGGAGTGCCTATCCAGCTAACTTGCCAACCTTGCTGTTTGAGATAATCAGCAACCGCAATCCCTGGGAAAATATGTCCACCTGTGCCCCCTGCTACAACGACTATTTTTTTACTCATCGTTTAGCTCCCCCCGACGTGGCCTGTTTGGTTGCCATCTTCGTTTCAAAATCTACCCGTAATAAAATACCAGTGGCTATGGTCATCATTAATAAACTTGAGCCACCATAGGAAATAAACGGTAGGGTTAGTCCTTTGGTTGGTAATATACCGGCACTGGCGCCTACATTAACCATAGTTTGAAATGCAAACCAAATACCGATAGCTAAAGCTAAATAGCCTTCATATTCTTTACCGTTTTTAAGCGCATTTTGGCCAATTAGTAGCGCTCTAAATACTAATGTTCCTAATACCATTAAAATACTCAATACGCCCATAAAACCGAGTTCTTCAGCAATCACGGCAAAAATAAAATCGGTGTGTGCTTCCGGTAAATATTGTAATTTTTGTACGCTATTACCTAAGCCTTGGCCAAACCAATCACCTTGGCTATAAGCCATCAGTGATTGCACTAATTGATAACCTTTACCAAAAGGGTCATCCCAAGGTTCTAAAAAACCCACCACACGCGCCATGCGATAGGGCTCAAACACAATCAGCCCAACTACCAGCGCAATACCGGTTAAAATAAGTGCAAAAAATTGCCAAAGCTTGGCACCAGCTAAAAACAATAAACCAACTGTAGTAACAAACATCACCACCACGGTTCCTAAATCTGGCTGCATTAAAATAAGCGCTGCATAAACGGCAAATACCGCAATAGGTTTTGCAAAGCCTTTAATGTTTTCTTGTACTTCACTGCGCTTACGCACTAAATAGCCAGCGATATAACTAAAAAAGAATAACTTAGCGAGCTCGGAAGCCTGAATATTAAATGGCCCTATAGGTATCCAGCGGGTCGAACCATTCACTTCTCGCCCCACAATTAGCACTACCAATAACAACACTAAGCCGATTAGTAATAAGTAGGGGTTAGCTTTTTTCCACCACGACATAGGTACTTGAGTACTAATGCAAAATAAACAAAACGAGAGCCCTAAAAAAATACCGTGGCGGATAGTAAAATGATAAATGTTGCCAAACAGCCTATCGGCCGTCGGCATTGAAGCACTGGTTACCATCACAAAGCCCACCCCTATTAGCATTAACATGCAATAAAGGAGCGGCACATCATAAAGCTGCGCCGAAGGTTTAGGAGTAAATGCCTCTTTAATATCCGCAAAAGCTATCATGGCAGCTCCTGCAATACACAATGCACAAAATCATCGCCGCGCTGCATATAATTGTTATACATATCTATACTGGCGCAGGCTGGGGCTAATAAAACCGTATCGCCTGACGTACTTAATTGTTTAGCAAGCGCCACAGCTTCAGACATGTTAGTGGTTAAATGACCTTTAGCAGTTAGTGCCATTAACTCTTTTGCATCTTTACCAAAGCAAATGAGGGCTTTAACGTGTTGCTCAACATAAGGTTTAAGTGCCTCTAAATCAGCGCCTTTGGCATCGCCACCAGCAATAACCACTAAGTTTTGTTGCTTACCCGCTAAACTATCAATAGCGGTAATTGTTGCGCCTACATTGGTGGCTTTAGAATCATTAAAATACTTAACGCTATTAAACTCACCCACAAACTGGCAACGATGTGCCAAGCCATTAAATTGAGCTAACGCAGTTTTATAATGCGCTTTAGTTATTTCAAACGGGCTGAGTAACGCCATTACTGCCAGTGTATTTAAATAATTATGCTTACCCACAACGGCTAAGGTACTTACTGGCAAATAAGCTTCGCCCTTTACCATAAAGTGCGCTTCGTTATTATGCTGTGCTAAGTGGTAATCACCTTGTGTTTCTCCAAAACTAACTTGTGGTGCTAACGTGCGACTCACTGGGTGGGTTTGTCTATCGTCAGCATTAATAACTAAAAGTTCAGCGCCGTTATAAATACTTAACTTTGAATCTATATAAGCTTGATAGCTATCATAGCGATCGAGATGATCTTCTGAAATATTAAGCACAGTTGCACTGCTGGCTTTTAAGCTGTCAGTGGTATCAAGCTGAAAACTCGACAGTTCCAGTACAAATACATCAAAGTCACCGTCAAGTAAATCCAGTACAGCTGTGCCAATATTGCCGCCCAATGCTACTTTATACCCTGCTTTTTTTAATACTTCATAAGCAAGGGTTACTACCGTTGATTTACCATTTGAGCCTGTTACCGCAACAACTGGTTTAGTGTTAATGCGGGCAAATAGCTCAACATCACCAATCACTTCTACGCCGGCATTCATTGCCTGTGCAACCGCAGGGGTTTTTAAACTTAGCCCAGGACTAATAATGATCATATCGCAAGCACTGAGTGCCGCATTATTTAAATCACCAAAGTGAGTATTTAAATTAGCGGCATGTTGCTTGAGCCAATCAACACCGGGAGGATTTTCTCGGCTATCGACTACATTGGGCTGTATTCCTTGAGATAATAAAAAGCGCACAATGCCCAGACCGGTTACACCGAGCCCGAGCACTGTTATTTGTTTATTTTTAATCTCGTTTAAATACTGCATTTATCGGATCTTTAATGTCGCAAGGCCAGCGAGCACCAGCACAATAGAAATTATCCAAAAGCGTACAATAACGCGTGGCTCTGGCCATCCTTTAAGTTCGTAGTGATGGTGAATCGGCGCCATTTTAAAAATACGTTGGCCGCGCAATTTATAAGAGCCAACTTGTAAAATTACCGATAGCGCTTCCATTACAAACACGCCCCCCATAATAATAAGTAATAGCTCTTGGCGAACCAGCACAGCAATAATACCTAATGCACCACCTAGAGCTAACGAGCCTACATCGCCCATAAACACTTGTGCTGGGTAGGTGTTAAACCATAAAAAGCCTAACCCTGCACCCACAATAGCGGTACACACCACTACCAATTCACTGGCAAGTGGCAAATGCGGAATATGTAAATAAGCCGAAAAGTTAATATTACCGGTTAAATAAGCAATAATAGCCAGTGCTGCAGCCACCAAAATTGTTGGCACAATAGCTAAGCCGTCTAGTCCGTCGGTTAAGTTTACCGCGTTTGAGGTGCCCACTAATGCAAAATACGTGATTACGATATAAAACAGTCCTAGCTGCGGCAGTACATCTTTAAAAAATGGCACAACAAGAGATGTCTCTGTCGCTTGGGTACTGGTCATATAAAGTGCAGTTGCTACAACCAATGCAATTACTGATTGCCAAAAATACTTCCACTTAGCAATCAGTCCTTTAGGATCTTTGCGGATCACTTTGCGGTAATCGTCAATAAAGCCAACAATCCCCAATGAGCCAATCACAAACAATGTGGCCCATACGTATTTATTAGACAAATCAGCCCACAATAAAGTGCTGGTGAATATTGCCGCTAAAATAAGTAAGCCACCCATGGTCGGTGTACCCGATTTAGACAAGTGTGATTGCGGACCATCATCACGTACTGTTTGCCCAATTTGCATGCGCTGTAAACCACGAATTAACTTTGGTCCCAAATAAAGCGACATAATTAACGCGGTCAAAATACCTAAAATGGCACGAAGAGTTAAATACGAAAAAACATTAAAGCCACTATAATATTGAGTTAAATACTCAGCCAGCCAAACTAACATTATGATACTCCATTGATGGCTTGTTGCTGGCCATTAACTAAATCGGTTACTAAAAGCTCCATGCGAGAACTCCGTGATCCTTTCACGACAAGGGTAATTTTTTTATCTACTTTGCTAATACTGTTTTGAATTTGCTGCAGCATTTGCTCACGATTTGAAAAGTGACGATTAGGCAGCTCAAATACATCACTTGCTGACTTACTTAATACACCGAGTGTAAATAGCTCATCAATGCCTTGCGCTAATGCATATTCGCCCACTTCTTGATGATACTTACGAGCATCTTCACCAAGCTCCCCCATATCACCGAGAGCCAAAATACGATGACCTTGAATATCGCTAAGTAAATCAATCGCCGCTTTTACCGATTTAACGTTGGCATTATAAGTATCATCAATAATGGTGAGTGACTTACTGGCTTCAATCAGGTTAACCCGCCCTTTAACTTCACCCATGGTCGCTAGGGCGCTGGCAATTTCATCAAGTGACACGTCAAACTCACTGGTTAATGCCGCAGCAATAAGCGCGTTGCTAATATTATGCTTACCTGGCAATGCTAACGTAACCGGAACTCTGTGTTGTTTGGTACATAACATAAAGCTTGCTCGAGCTTGTGCATCTAGGCTGATGTCCTCAGACCAAATATCCAGTTTTTCACCGCTAGAAAAACATTTAACCTTTCGCGCTGCTAATTTATCAAGCCAATACTGACTAAACTCGCTATCGCAATTAACAATGGCAATGCCATCGTCTTTTAAACCATCGTAAATTTCGCCTTTGGCTTGTGCTACCCCTTGTAAGCTACCAAAACCTTCTAAATGTGCCGCGGCAACATTACATACCACGGCAACATCCGGCTTGGTCATGGCGGTAGTGTAGGCAATTTCACCAATATGGTTTGCACCGAGTTCAATAACCGCATAACGATGCTGTGGCTCTAATCTCAATAAGGTAAGAGGCACGCCAATATCATTATTAAAGTTGCCTTTAGTCGCTAAAACATCCCCTTTACTTGATAAAATAGCAGCACACATTTCTTTTACTGTGGTTTTACCTACACTGCCAGTAATAGCGATAGTTTTAGGTGCAACTTGCGCCATCACCGCTGTACCAATTGTGCCTAATGCAATACGGGTATCGGCAACTACAAATTGAGCAATGTCGGTATCAACAGCGTGATCGACAATGACTCCAATAGCACCTTTTTGTTTTGCTTGCTCAATAAACTTATGCCCATCAAAATTGGGGCCTTTAAGTGCCAAAAACACTTCACCATCACATAAAGTACGGGTATCGGTGTTTATATTTATTACTTGACGATTATCACCTTGATAATCGGTTGCTAGCACATTTGCTAGCCAATCAAAATCCATTGGGATCATGCTTGAGACCCTCTTACTGCTTGTTTTAATTGTTGTTGTACAAATTGGCGGTCGCAAAAGTCAATGCGTTTGTTACCTATAATTTGATAGTCTTCATGCCCTTTACCGGCAATTAAAATAACCTCACCGACTTTTGCGTTATCTATAGCAAATTGTATCGCAGCACCCCGGTCGGCCTCTAAATGGGCGTTTTGTGGGTGTGTTAATCCTGCAGCTACATCATTAATAATTTCATTGGGATCTTCAGAGCGCGGGTTATCACTGGTAATGATCACTTTGTCTGCAAACTGCTCAGCGGCTTGTGCCATTAGTACACGTTTACCTTTATCTCTGTCGCCGCCGCAACCAAATACACAACTCACTCCACCTGGTACATGTTGTTGCAGCGCTTGTAACGCTAGTGCGAGTGCATCAGGCGTATGTGCATAATCAACTACGCAAGTAGGCATATTTGGCGCTGTAAATGCTTGCATTCTGCCTGCTACAGGTTGCAAATACTCACACCCTGCCACTAATTGCGTTAATGGGTAACCTAGCGCTAATAATGTGGCTAAAGCAGCGGTTAAATTATATAGATTAAATTCACCATATAACGGTGATTTTATGGCAATATCACCCCAACTTGTAGTTAATTGCGCCGAAATACCGGTTGCTGAATAGCTAACATCAGAAAAATACACAAACTGAGCGTTTTTAGGGGCTAAGTTTTTACGGCCATAACAAATTAGTTTATTAAAGCTATATTTTTCAATCCATTGCTCTGCTTGTCCGTCATCTTGGTTAAGAATGACATTGGCAGCATCAAAATCACGAAACAGCATCAATTTGGCATCACCGTAACTATCCATGTCACCATGATAATCTAGATGATCACGAGATAGGTTAGTAAATACCGCCGCTTTGAAATGGCACTGATCAACACGGTGCTGCACTAGACCATGCGATGATACTTCCATCGCTACTAAGCGGTGTTGCTTCTCTTTTAAGTCACTTAAAATATGCTGTAAATCCACACTTGAGGGCGTGGTATTTTGCAGCGGTGTTAAATTATCTGGATGGCCATAACCGAGCGTGCCTATGATTGCGGCTTGGGTATGACAAAACTGTGCTAAATGAGCAATCATTGCGGTAGTAGTCGACTTACCATTAGTACCTGTTACGCCAACTAAATCTAGTTCTAGGCTAGGTTGTTGGTAAAATTTACTCGCTAATACAGGTAACTTTTTATTTAGCTCTGAGACTAAATAAAGCGGCTCAAAATCACTTTCAAACTCACACAGTCTGTCGGCAATAATTGCACTGGCACCATTTTCAATTGCTTTATCAATAAACTGCCCGCCATCAAGCTGATGACCTTTTATTGCCACAAACACATCACCTGGTTTTACATCGCGGCTGTCTAAACGCAACTCGTTTACCATTAAACGTGCTGCGTCTATTTCTAAATGTTTTAAAATTGAATGTAAATCACGCACCATCATCTTTGCCCTTCACGTATGCCACAGAGTCTTTGTCTGGGGCAACGTTTAAAATTCTTAATGAATTAGAGATTATTTCTGCAAACGCCGGACCTGCCGTTGCGCCGCCATAATAAACATCTCCACCGGGCTCGTTGATCAATACCACAACAGCTAATCGCGGATTACTTGCTGGGGCAATACCCGCAAAGTAACCCACATATTCGTCACCATAACCACCCGCTGCGGCCTTTTTAGAAGTACCTGTTTTGCCCGCTGCACGGTAGCCATCAACTTTAATACGGCGTGCGGTACCACCTTCTTCAAATACGCTTTCCATCATATGAACCACAGCTTCAACATCTTGTTGTTGAAAAACGCGTTCACCTTCAGGAATAGAATCTTGCTTAAGCACGGTGAGTGGGCGGTTAACCCCACCCGCGCCTAACATGGCGTAAAAACGAGCCATTTGCGCGGTACTCACGGCAATATTGTAACCAAACGAAAGTGCGGCAATTTCGTGATCTGACCAACGACGGTTTGGGTAAAATAAACCACTACTTTCCCCGACCATGCCGGTACCACTATCACTGCCAAAACCCACCTTTTGGTAAAGACCAACAAAATAGTCTTTGGGTACGGTTTGGCTTATTTTTGTTACGCCCATATTACTGGAGTATTTTAAAATTTCGCGCAGCGTCATTTCACCATGATTACGGGTATCTTGTACTAAGCTGCCCCCTAAACGCATCCAGCCTGGGTAGGTATCAACTTTGTCATCCGGTTGGATTGTGCCGTAGTCTAATCCAGCTAAAATGGCTAGAGGCTTAACAGTTGAGCCGGGTTCAAACAAATCGGTAATTGCACGGTTACGACGCTTATGAGGAGCCGCACCGCTTAAATTATTAGGATTAAATGAAGGACTATTTACCATAGCCAAAACTTCACCAGTTTTAACATCAACCACCATGGCTGAGCCTGAAGTGGCCTTGTAAGTTAATACCGCTGATTTAACCGCTTTGTAGGCAATCGCCTGAATACGCTGATCAATACTTAGTTGAATACTCTCAGGCTCTACTCGCTCGCGCTCATCAAGCACTTCAACTTCACGTCCTTGGGCATCTTTTCGAATCGTACGTCGGCCTTCTTCACCTGTGAGTGCATTTTCGTAAAGCTTTTCTATGCCTTCAATGCCTTTGCCATCGATATTAGTAAAACCAATGATATGCGCACTGACCTCACCGGCAGGGTAATAGCGTTTTGATTCATCTAAAAGGTGAATACCCGGCAGGCGTAAATCGCCAATGTAATTAGCAACAGCTGGAGTAACTTGGCGTTTTAAGTAAACAAAGCGACGAGTAGGATCATCAAGTAGTCGGGTATTAATTTTGCTCGGATCAATACGCAGTACATCGGCAAGTTCACGCCAGCGCAAATCGTTTTTATAATACAGGGCGGTGCGCTTGTTTAACTCAGCGACATTTTCACGCAGAGTTTGCTGATCTTCACCATTTTTGCGGGCTTGTCTGAGTACTTTGCTCACCAGTGATTTATGCAAAGCTTTAGGATCGGCATACACACTGACTACAGGTACACTAACTGCTAACTCTTTACCGTTACGATCGAAGATCATGCCGCGTTGCACATGCAATTTTTCAACACGTACCGTACGCTTGTCACTTTCGGAGCGGGCCTTATCGGGTTCAATTACTTGCAAATACGCAGCACGCGATACCAAAGTCACAAACACTAAAAAAATCACCACGCACACCAAAATAAAGCGCCATGCGATTAGGTTGTTGACTGGTTTTTTGCCTCGCGTTCTCATTGTAATATGATTACCTGCTCATCTTGGCTGGTTGGCCGCTTCATTTCTAATTGTGACGTTGCCACTTCTTCAATGCGTGCATGTTGTGAATAAAATTCTTCTTCCACTAAAAAATAACGCCACTCTAAATCCAGTTCATCACGCTCTTGCAGTAACGAATCTTGCTCAATTAATTGCGCACGAGATAAGTGGGTTACCTGTACTACGCTCAAACTTGATGCGAATATCACAACCAACAAGGCCAAGGTGATCTTGTTTGCACCTAGGCCTTTAATTATTTCAATAAATAGATTGGGTTGGCGATAACTCGCTTTTTTACTCATCCCAACCTCTGTGCAATCCTTAGTACTGAGCTGCGAGAGCGTGGATTGCGCGCCACTTCATCAGCACTTGGTTTAATAGCTTTACCCACTGCTTTTAACGTCAGATTTTTATTTATTTGTGCGTCGGTTAAAGGCAGACCTCTGGGTATCGCTTCTCCCTTACTCTGTTTTTTAATAAATTGTTTTACAATGCGATCTTCTAAAGAGTGGAAGGAAATAACAACTAAGCGACCACCTGGCTTAAGAACTTTAATCGCCGCCTGTAGTGCGGTTTGAATTTCCTCTAACTCGCTATTGATATAAATACGAATTGCCTGAAACGTGCGCGTTGCAGGATGTTTAAACTTGTCTTTAACAGGTACAGCTTCATCAACTAAATCTGCGAGCTGTTTAGTGGTAGTAATTGGCGTATGTTCACGCACTTCCAATATCTTGTGTGCAATGCGCTTACCAAATTTTTCTTCACCTAGCTTTTTGATCACATGGGTAATGTCATCTAGTTCTGCCTCAGCTAACCACTGCGCAGCGCTACGGCCTGTGCTTGGATCCATTCGCATATCAAGCGGGCCGTCTTTCATAAAACTAAAGCCACGAGCGGCATCATCTAACTGCGGTGACGACACACCAATATCAAGTAAAATGCCATCAACTTTACCAATTAGATCGTTTTGTTCAGCAACTTCGTATAACCTTGAGAACCGTGAGTGAGCAATCGAAAAACGTGAGTCATCGGCAAACTTTTCTGCTGACTTTATAGCTTGTGGATCCTGATCAATAGCCTGCAAGCGACCAGCGCCGCCCAAGCGCGCTAATATTTGCCCTGAATGTCCGCCACGCCCAAAGGTGCCATCCATGTAAATGCCGTCTGGCTTAATTGCAAGTGCATCTATGGTTTCGTCCATTAATACGGATACGTGTTCAAATTGCGCTGTCATTAGCTATTTTTTGCCTTTTTGTTTTGCTGCTAGAGGGTAAAGTTATCTAAATCGTCATTGGGTTCAAATTCGCCAAGCCTTTCAAGCTCAGTGTCTTGTCGCATTTGTTCGTGCCAACGCGCCTCATCCCAAATCTCAAATTTATTCATTAAGCCCACCAGCATAATTTTTTTGCCAAGTTCTGCATGTGAGCGCAAAGAAGGCGCCAGCAAAATTCGACCGTTTTTATCAAGCTGATACTCTGTCGCATTACCTAACAACATACGTTGCATCCGTCGCGCTCTGGGATTCATATTAGATATTTTTGCTAAACGGCTTTCAATTTCTAACCATTCAGCAAGCGGGTACAACCAAAGACAAGGCTCATTGAGTGCAACTGTGCAAATAACCGTTCCCTGATCTTCAGACAATAGCGTGTCTCGGTACTTTGTTGGTACCGCAAAACGTCCTTTATCATCCAAACTCAGTGAACTTGCGCCACGAAACATAAAAAGCCTATTGTAAAATTATTTTAATCAACTTTTTGATTAACCCGATCCAGTTTGATCCACTAAACACCACTTTTTACCACAGTGCTCCAGTTTAGGGCTTGACAAGCCTTTTTGTCAAGTAAGTCACCCAGCTTTAGCGCCCCGCGAAGCCTGAAAAAATAAGGCTCAGATTAAAGCGGTTGAATTGTTTAGTAAAAAATCTAATCAGCCGATAAAAATTTTTTTCATCGGTTTTTTTATTACTTGGCAGCGTTTGTTTGCTCAATGAATAAACAGTGAATAATTACAATTTTTTTGTTTGTAAAAATTACAAACCATAGGCGCAATAGTTACAGCAATAAACACGTAGAAGTCAGCGTTAAAATTAAAATATAAATATAAAACAACAATTTAAAAACTGGTTTAATCATTGCACTTTAATAATTACTTTTAAAAACTATTAAGGATTGATTATGGCTACGGCAACTAAGAGCAAAGCACCTATTGATACAAAACAAGAGATTGAAGCCCCGTTAACAGATAAGGCAACATCAGCTGCGCATGACGCAGTAGATGCATTATCGAGTAAAGCGGCGGTAGCTGAAAATGGTGTTCGTAAAGGAGCAAGCAGTTCAGCAGAAACGCTTAACGAAAAACAGTTAGCAGCTCGCGAGAAATTAGAAGAATGTACCTCTAAGACTCGTCAACTCGCATCTGAAAATCCACTAGCAACGGCTGGTCTGGCATTTGCTGCTGGTATGTTAGTTACTGCGCTATTTCGTCGTAAGTAATACCATGCAAAACCCAGATTTAACATCAAGCGAATCACAAGCGACGGATTCGCAATCATCAGCAACAAATGCGGATGACTGGCAAGATCATGTTGCCAAGCTTGCTGACTATGCAGCGCAGCTCAAGGATGATTACCATCAACAAGGAAAGTTGACACATCAGCTGGCAATAGCAGAGTGGAAGCTATCGCTAAGATCCTTAGCACTGATCACTATTTTACTAGGATGTTTTGCCAGTGGCTTGGTGTTATTGTGGGTGGGATTTTTAGGTATTGTAGGCTTTGCTACTTTTGATTTATTTAGCTCGATTTGGCTGAGTATTACTGTAGTGATCAGCCTACAAATTCTATGCTTAATTTGGCTATGGCGAAATGCAGTTTATCTAAGCAAAAAAATTGGTTTTACTAAAACGCTAAATAGTCTAAAGCAGCTGCTTAAGTTATAAGGCATACACAATTATGTTAATCAATTATTTGATCAATTCACCGGACGCTCGAGTGCAACAGCTCCACAAAGAAGTGGCGATACAATCTGAGCTAAAGCGTCAGCACCTTACGGCAATAAAATATCGAGCCAAACGTTTTGCCGCAACAAAAGTGGGGCTCGTTAGTGCTTTTAGTGCAGGCGTGGTTGTGGAGTCGGCAAAAGGAGACACCAACATAGTAAAAAAATACAGTTGGTTGTTAAAACTACTCGCTTAAAAGCCACTCCTGCATTAATACATCACGACAGTGAACCAAAAAAACGTTTTTACAATCGCTAACCGCTTGGCGAATTTCAGCGTCAGTGATCATCACAAACGGGCCTATTTGTGCAATTGGCTGATTAAACGGTTCACCTAATAATATGAGCACTCCCGATGTTTATTGAGTCCTATGCTAACTTTACAACTTAGCTCAAAGATTTCACTTTGCACTTATATGCAATGCTTCAACCACCGCTCTAGGCTAACTCCTTGTTGATTAGTCAAACTCGGTACTGGTTGCTCTGTGATATTCTGGTATTGCGGCTCACGCATTTTGTTATTGCTTGGCATATTGAGCCAAATCTGAAAGTCACGTAAGCCTTGTTCAGCATCAGCAAGTAGCGTTTCACTGTGCATAACACCGCTACCGGTATTTATCCATTACACGTCTCCCGAGCAAGTCACTTCTTTGTTTCCCATTTAATCTTCATGCTCAAATAACACTTTTAAAATATGAATGAAAGTTTCGATACCGCAATGAGGTTGAGGAGGAAAACCATCGCTCTACTCACTTTTATCATCGGGCTTAAGCTCACTAATTATTAATAATGACACTAAATATTTACCATCAAACTTAGAATAAGACGGATGTTGACACAATCCCCATATTAGGTACTATGAGCAGCCAGAACATTGTTTATTTTTCATCTTTTGCCTAAGGTCGATTTACTCTTTGTTGCCTACATGAATTTAGGTAAGGGCTTTGAGCGGGACGCGGAAGCTTTGCTCGGTTTTTAGTTATTCTTACATGGATGTAAGCCAGTAGAATAACGCAGGAGCAGTTATCGAGCCCATTTGGTTACAAACCTCGCGTCGCGGTTAAACATGCCCTTATTTGTTATGTAAATATATAAGAGATTAAATTATTATTTCATCATGTTTTTAATACGTAAATTAATATATTTCAATCATATGCAACACCATCTTATTTCAAAATCTTAGATATAACCTTAGTACTTTAATGGTTATTTATAGTAGGATTATTTAGCGTCACTCTGCTTTGTACTAATTTGGATACGACTATTTTTACTTCATCACTAAAACATCAACTCTACCGCCTTCTTATGCTGATTTGCATACCTGTTGCTGCTGTCATTTTAGTAACCTTGTGGTTTAGTCGTGACGCGGCTATTGAAGAGCATGAAAAAAAAGTACGATCCATCACTGAGCATCTAATTATCAAGCAGCAGAACATGATTGATGATATAAAGCATGTGACTGAATTTTTAGCAAAAAAGCAGAAAGATATTGAGTCTTTACCCTCTACCTGTCCTTCGTATGTTCTAGATGTTAAGGCGCTCAATGGCAATATCGCGAATATTGGTATAGTAAATAAATACGGCGATTTAATTTGCACCTCTAATATTAGTGACACCAACATTAATATTAGCGACCGCCCCTATTTTAAAAACGCGCTCGCCAGTAAAGAGTTCAGTATTGGCCATTTCCAACACGATCGCAGCCTCAAAGCTCAAAGTATTAACTTTGCTTACCCTATTTTAAATGAAAGCAATGATATTGAAGGTGTTATTGTGACCGTAATCGCTTTAGACTGGTGGAGCTCGGCACTTAATACTTTAAATTTATCGACAGAAATCAGAGCTGTCATTACTGACTCTAACGGTAGTATTTTAGCTAACTACCCTTTTTCAGCCGATAGACTAGGCAACAAATTGGAAAAGTTCGATTTAGCGCATAACTTGCAAGCTGGTGTTATTTTTAAAGGAAAAGATGGTATCCGAAGAGTTTTCCATCAAACAACACTCTATCGTGATGGCAATAACAATAAGCTCTCTATTTATATTACTCAACCAATAGATGAAACACTTGAGCAAATAGATATTAACTTTGTAAAAATGGTTTTAGGATTTTTAATGACCATTTTGCTTTTAGCCGTATTGGCCAGACGATTAGTTAATAAAAGCATCTTAAACCCGATTAAAAGTTTAACGCAGGCCGTTAACCGCTTAGCAGCCGGTAATATGCCTCATGACAACGAGCAGCCTAATAGTCCTGAGCTAAATAGACTCTATCATCGTTTTAAATATATGGCCGAAACTCGCTTAACAGCTGAAGCATGCCTTAAACATAAACATGACGAGCTTAATAGCTTGCTTAATGCACTACCTGATGCTTTTTTACGTGTAGATGCCAACGGCAATATACTTGATACCGGTGGCCTTATTAAATCGTTAAATTATAGCCATTCAACACCGCCTAAAAAGCTATCGTGTTTATTCTCTATTGCCAATTTAAAAAAAATTGAAGGATACTTAACAACCCTGAGCGCTCCGGTCACTATTGAGCTTGAAGATAAACAAGACAATCAGTTTTATGAAGCGAAAATCAGCCCAATGAAAAAAGCGGATGAGTTTATAATTGTTATTAGTAACATCACGCAACGAAAGCAAAATCAAGAATCTTTGCATTTAGCGTCATTAGTTTACAACAACAGCAGTGAAGGCATGGCAATCACGGATGAAAATGGCATTATTTATGACGTGAACCCTTCGTTTTGTAAAACGACCTTGTATTCTCGAAAAGAAGTACTCAATAAAACGGTGGGTATTTTATCATCGGGTAAACATGATAAAGAGTTTTATGACTACATGTGGCAATCAATAAATAAAACTGGCCGCTGGCAAGGTGAAATAACCAATCGTCGTAAAAATGGCGAGCTGTATGTTGAATGGTTAACCATAGATACTATTTACGATAAAAATAAAGCCCCAACTAGTCGTATTGCTATTTTTACCGATCTAACCGAGAAAAAACAAGCTGACGAGTTAATTTGGCGACAAGCTCATTTTGATCATTTAACCGACTTACCTAATCGACTAGAACTTAAAGAGCGGTTGAACAAAGGATTTACGAGCGTTAATAACGACGATCAAAAATTGGTCATTATGCTGTTAGATATTGATCACTTTAAAGATATTAATGATACGTTAGGCCATCATTATGGCGATAGGTTACTTAAATTAGTATCTGAGCGAATTGTGCAAACAGCAAAAGAAGCTGACTTTGTAGCGCGTATTGGTGGCGATGAATTTGTTATTGTATTTAGTGATTTACGCGGTGGCGATAATATCAAAAAAATAGCAAAATCACTGCTACTTAGCCTTGCTTCGACTATTTTTATTGAAGAAGAAAAAGTGTATATCAGTGCCAGTATTGGTATTGCCTGCGCGCCAGATGATGGCCAAAACCCAGAGCAACTGCTTAAAGCCGCAGATCAAGCTATGTACAAGGCAAAAAATAGCGGCCGGAATGACTTTGAATTTTTCTCACATGATATGCGTGAAGATGCAAATGCAAGAATGCAGTTGCTCAAAGAGCTTCGCTCAGCCATAGAGCTAGAGCAATTTGAGTTATATTATCAGCCTATTGTATCCCTTGATGATTTACACGTTCATAAAGCTGAGGGGCTTATTCGATGGCAACACCCAGAAAAAGGGCTGATCAGCCCCGCTGATTTTATTCCATTAGCTGAAGAAACCAGACAAATAAATGCGCTTGGTCAATTTGTATTTGCTGAAGCACTACAAACACTTAATGATATTAAAAAACACATTCAAGATGAATTTCAAATTAGTATTAACGTATCGCCGGTGCAGCTCGCAACCACAGACAGTGGTATAGACGATTGGTATGGCATGCTTGAGACAGCAAACTTACCTGCATCGAGCATTGTGGCAGAAATTACTGAAGGCTTGATGGTTAATCCTGAAGAGCTGACCCAAAGCCGCTTAAAAGCCTTGGTTAAATCAGGGATGCAATTAGCACTCGATGATTTTGGTACGGGTTACTCATCGCTTGCTTACTTACAAGAAATGGATACCGACTACCTAAAAATTGATAAACGCTTTGTTGATAATATTCAAAAAGACAGCCAGGAGCTGGCCTTATGTGAAGCAATTATTATGATGGCTCATCAGCTTGGTTTAAAAGTAATTGCCGAAGGCATAGAAACAAAATTACAAATGGATTTATTACTTGAGGCTGGTTGTGATTATGGCCAAGGCTATTTGTTTTCAAAGCCGTTGCACAAAACCTCGTTTATGCAGCTGATAAAAACAGACCAAGTGATTAATTTAGACTAAAGGCAGTTAATACGCTCGCTCAATTATAGCGCGGGTACTAAACTGCCCCTTATTTCAGAATGTTAATGCTATAATTTAGCGCACTGAAATAGATTTACCGAATACAAAAGCAACCATTAAATTTATTAATAAAGCCGAAGCAATACTAACAAAAGAACCTGCAATACTTCCATACTCAGCTATAAAACAGATAAGTGCGCCAATAAACACAACGAGACTTAGCCAAGTGCTTGCTGGGCGCATCAATCTTAGTAATAAGCTACTTACAACTAACAATCCACATCCAAGTATTAGATAAATAACTGTCATATAGTCACCTCTTGTGTTGTTGGCTTTATTAGTATTTGTCGCTTAGCCATGATCCGCTGACTCACATAGATTATTAAGCCACCAATAAATAAAAAACTAACATCAACAACAGTAACTAGCGTGTTATTTGAACTAAAAGCATGGCTTGACGACAGTAACATGTTTAAAGGCAACACAGACATGCACGCACCACCAGTTATAAGCAGTGTGACTTGCAAATAACGATAATAATTAATCGGTAGCACTGCAAATAAACACCAAACTAGCCACGAAAGAAAAAATAAAGGTCCGAAGTAGCCATTGTGCAATTGTACTGGGATGAAGTTATTAAGTAATACTTGCAAGGGGAATAATATGGCAGTAGCCAATACTAAGCCTCCACAGCTACCGATAATAACCCTATTCCATCGTTGATAAGCCACTTCAGAAAGAGTCGGATTACTACCCCTTGTGCGCTTGGTTAACCACATCATAATTCCAGAAAGTGGTAATAATGCAGTAGTTAAACCAAGGAGTGCCCAAACTAACTTTACAAAAACGCCCGCAAAATTACCAAAATGAAGCGGGAATAATAATTCAAGTACTTTAATAGCAGGGCCAGGAATGTCACCAAAGCTACTCATTGATTTACTAAACTTACCATCTCCGCTGTATTGCAGTAATTGTGATGCAACTGCATCGCCGCCAATAAGACGTAAGTAAACTTGAGCATTCGCATCATTATGCGCCATAACAGTTAAATCAATAACTTTCGCTTTTGGGTAACGTGTTTGGGCATCAAGCAAAATAGTATCTATAGCTGTTGCTTGGTAATTATTAGAAACAATGGTTTCAGGCATCGCGGTAAATTTTTCCACCAACTTATCTTGATCTCCACCAAAACTCACAAAAGCGGCGGCGGGAAGTAGTATAACGGTTGCAAGCCCTAAAAAAGCTCCCGTAAAACCGATAATGGCATGAAAAACGCTCCCCCAAATACCCATCACTTTGTGTGCATCGTTCACTACCACATCAAGACCTTTTTTACGTCTAAATGTAAATAGCTCTTTTATTATTTGGCGGTGAATAAATAAGCCCGTCACAACAGACACCAATAAAGTTAAACCTAAAAAGCCAGTAAGAATAAGCCCTATTGGTCTACCTAAATGTAGGTCAGCATGAAAATGCCCAATAAACGATGGCGCATCAGTTTTACGGTGCTCATAAAAATAATCTGCAGCACCATAATATTGGTTTACCAAATTAAAATTACGAGGGTCAAATTGGTAAGCATAAGCAGCCTCTTCGTCATAATTTTCATCGCCATCGTGAGATTCAAATAAAATCGTCAATAAATGCGTATTATGCCCAGTTGGTAGATACACATGGATATTTTTACCAAACTCTTTTGGTACTTGTTGGTGATAATGGTTAATTAACGTCATCACCTTTTCACTTGGCACTGTATCCAATTGATGTAACTCTGGGTTGGCCCAAATTTTTAGTTCTGGGCGGCTAAGTACAGCTAACGCACCGGTAAAGCAAACAATAAAGAGCAAAATACCTGTAACAATACCAACCCAACTATGCAGTAAAAATAGCTTTTTTAGTGAAATAGATCTCATCCCTGTCCTCCTTGTAAAGCCATAAAACTAAGCCCTGCATGGCTTAACAAAATAACTAACATAACAATAAAAGGCTGCCATGCGCTTTTAGCCATGTAAGCGTATATAAATAACGCAGTCCAAATAAAAGGAAAAAGCATTATCGGTATTAATATTTGCTCTTCCATAGCGAAAGGTAAATAGGTAGTCATGCCAGGGATCATCACTACAGCCGTAATTAACGCAAGTAAACAAGCCAGAATATGGCGTCGCTTAGTTGCTGTAAAAGTGTGTTTTTTATTCATTATTATTTGCCTTATCAATGTAGCTTAGTCCCACCATATAGAAACCAAATTACACTTCGTCCAAACCTGAAACGTTATACTGCTACCATATAATTAAGTACAGCAATAAAATTAAAAATGATAACTATTTGCATTATAATATTTATTTAATTAACTAAACAAATATAAATAGCAAATAATCCATGCACAAATGCCAAACATGGCTCAGCTAATGGCAATTGACGCTTAGTTAAATATATAAAAGATGGTAACCGGGTATAGCCAGAGATTTTAAATGAAAACAAGGCGAGCTTACGCGTCAATAGCTAAGGTCTGTAGATTCAACGTAGTTGTGCTGAAAATAGCTGCTTGAGATAGATTTATTATCCAGAGTTCAGATTATTTAGTATCGAGGTGGTCTGCAACATAAGCACCTCGCTGCCCTCTTTTTTTATCTGGGCCTACTGTGCTGTCTTGCGCTGTTTGCTGCTCTAACGCTGCATTAATTGTAGCTCCTAAAATAATGATATAAGCGCTAATAAATAGCCACATAAGCATAATAACCACCCCGCCTAAAGAGCCATATGTTTCGTTGTAGCTGGCAAAGTGAGATACATAAAATGAAAAGCCAAAAGATGCCACAATCCATAATACTGTGGCAGTGAATGAGCCTACGGTAACCCAGCGCCACTTAGCTGCTTTTCTGTGAGGCGCGTAACGATATAAAATTAATAATGCAAAGTTAAAGGTTAGTGCCAGTAATGGCCATGAGATAAGCATGATTAAAAAATCAATACTCTCTTTTATTCCTAACAGGTTAAGTACTAACGGTAATATACCTATAATTACCAATGCTATAACCGCCACCACAATCGCGCCCACTGAAAATAATAAACGTACAAGTTGCGCCTTAAAAAATGAACGCTTTTCGTATTCGTGATAACTAATATTACACGCGGTGATCAAAGCTTGGCTGCCCTTAGAGCTACTCCAAATAGTGAGCAGTAAAGTGCCTAGCGCGCTAAGACTTAAACTGGTTTGAGACTTTTGCGCAAGGCTTGAAACCTGAGACAAAATAATCTCTTGGGTACTTTGCGGCAATAACGCCATAAATTGACTTAAATACGCACTAATATCGTTCGGTGAAGCAAAATAAGCATACACAGACACCAACGCCGCAATGGCAGGAAAAATAGCAAGAAGTGCATAAAAGGCCACGCCTGCTGCCACCAAGGATAAATTATCACGGCTCATTTGTTTTATAATTCGCTTTGCAATATCCCACCAGCCACGCAGAGGGATATGGTTAGGCTGCTTGGCTCTTTGGCCACGCTTAAAGTCACTCATCGTTAACTCCCCTTTGTTGCTTTAATTCACAGCAAGTTTAATACCAAACAAATACTGCTTGGTATTAAACTTGCTGCTATTGTTTTACACAGACCCTAATTAATCCAACCTAACATGGATGGCTCCTATGCTAAGCGCTTTAATTGCAACACTCGCTAATAACGCATCTATTCCCGCAATCGACACTGTTCAACCAAACTCGGTTTCATGGGGCTTTTTAAAAGAGCAAAGCATGCAATTACTACACTCATTCGTGCAATTACTGCCCACTTTGTTTTTAGGGATTATTATTTTGGTGATTAGTTATTTAATCGCCACCCCATTATCACGCTTGTTAATAAAGCCCGTTACTTACATGACCAACAGTAAATTAGTACACCTAGTTGCTAGGCGTGGCATTAGTACCTTAATTATTTTACTCGGGTTTTACCTATTTTTACGTTTGGCTGGCTTGACTGAATTCGCGGTCGCTATTATGAGTGGCACTGGGTTAATAGGGCTTATTTTAGGGTTTGCCTTTCGGGATATTGCTGAGAACTTTATTGCCAGTTTACTTTTGAGTGTACAACGTCCATTTAAAATTGATGATGTAATAGAAGTCGATGGTAGAATAGGCATTGTTAAAAAAGTAACTGCAAGAGCAACCACTTTAGTTGACTACGATGGCAATCATATTCAAATACCCAATGCGACTGTGTATAAAAATACCATTAAAAACTTAACCGCTAATCCAAAGATGCGCGGTCATTTCACAATCGGTATTGGCTACGATAATGACATTCGCGGCGCACAAAGTCTTGCTATTAGCGTTATAAAAAATCAAAACTCTGTGCTTAGCGATCCACCTCCCCAAGTATTGGTTGATAACTTAGGCTCCGCCACTATCAATTTTACTGTTTACTTTTGGGTCAACGGCGAACAATACAGCATTGTTAAAGTAGCCTCACAGCTAATGCGAGAGTTAATTAACAGTTTTACGCAACATAATATAAGTATGCCTGACGATGCTAGAGAGCGTGTATTACTCAATAGCCAAGGTGAAGATATTTACCCCACAGCAAGCGAAGCTAAAACAGAGACAACAGAAAAAACTAAAGAGAAACCACATACTCAAAAACATAAAACCACAGAGCATGAACACAGTATTGATGATGTAAGCAGTGATACGGATGATATTCGCGAGCAAGCCGATGAATCGCGCGATCCGGAGCAGGGTAAAAATATTATATAGATAGGTTCGAGGTTCGAGGTTCGAGGTTCGAGGTTCGAGGTTCGAGGTTCGAGGTTCGAGGTTCGAGGTTCGAGAAATTTAAAAGCCTTGCGGTTAACATTACAAGGTTTTTTATGCCTGAAGGCGATAGTTAGTCTCGCGTCGAGTTTAGGTTTTAAGCCCGCAACCCGAAGCTCGCCGCCAGGAACCTGACAGCTTGTCTCAAACACAAAAAAGCCCGCAGCGTTAACTGCGGGCTTTTTTATTGAATGAGTGAGTTAGCCATATAAGCCGGGTTCTGTCCTTTCCGAAGAAAGTGATAATCATTCGTCTAGGCCATAAATCGCTCTATGGCTCAAGCAACCTACCCGGTTCCAACGTGGGCCACGCCATAAGGAACCCTATTTGGTCTTGCTCCGAGTGGAGTTTACCTTGCAACCGACTATTACTAGCGGCCCGGTGCGCTCTTACCGCACCCTTTCACCCTTACCAATCCGAAGATTGGCGGTCTTCTCTCTGCTGCACTTGTCGTGGGCTCACGCCCCCCAGCCGTTAACTGGCACTCTGCCCTGTGGAGCCCGGACTTTCCTCCCCCTGATCATTTTCGTCACAGGCAGCGATTATCTTGGCTAACTCGGCGCGCAGTATACATGAGAGCACCGCACTACGCAGTAAACATTTACTGTTTTTCTTCAATAATTGTTTTATACAGCGCGTTTTTTTTCATACCGAAGTAATCGGCTACTACACCACACGCTTTTTTCATTGGCATTTCGTTTTCGAGTAACGCTAACATTTTACGAGCTTCTGGTGGAATATCGTCAACTACCTTAGCTTTCCCTGGCAACATGAGTACTATTTCGCCGCGTTGTTTAGTTGGATCGTCAGTTAAAAACTGCTTTAACTCACTCACTGTGCCATTAAAAAAGGTTTCAAAGGTTTTAGTTAGCTCTTTGGCAAATACCACCTGCTGCTCACTACCTAGCGCTGCTTCTAAATCGTCAAGGCTTGCCATAATACGATGGGTACTTTCATACATAATACTGGTAATACTTGAGTTAACCGCATCTATAAAAAAGTCTTGGCGTGCTTTACTTTTAGCAGGTGTAAAACCAATAAATTGAAAACGATCAGTAGGTAACCCAGAACAACATACCGCTGTAATAGCAGCACATGCACCAGGTACGGGTGTTACACTTGCGCCTTGCTCACGACATAAGTTAACCACCGCATAGCCAGGATCGCTTATAAGCGGCGTGCCGGCATCAGAGACCAGTGCAATATTTAACCCTTGATTAAGTTGGTCGATAATTTGCTGCGCTTTTTGCTTTTCGTTATGGTCATGTAACGCAAAGGTTTTAGCCTTAATACCAAAGTGGCTAAGTAGCTTACCTGTATGGCGAGTGTCTTCAGCCGCGATTAAGTCAACCTGCGATAATGTCGCGATTGCACGCTGACTTAAGTCGTCATAATTGCCGATTGGGGTGGCAACAACGTAAAGAGTGCCAATTTTCTGTGAATTCTCCTCATTTAACATTGAGGTCTCCTGCGTCAGTCAGTAATATAAGCAAATCGCGTTAACGTATGGGAAATCATTGTGCGACTTAAACTAGTTAGTCTATTAATTATATTGTCAGGGTTATCGGCGTGTAGCACAACCGAAAAACCAACTAAAACCAGCGATAACTTAAGTAACAGTGCCAATACGCTGAAAAATGAAGCACTGAATGCGCAATCTATTTACCTATTAGCGCAAAACCGCTATGGCGCTGATAAAATCCAGCTGCTTTATAGTGCTCGTGATAGCGCAATTACAGAAGAAAACTGGCCACTTCTCGAAAAAATATGCACGGAACTTGCACTTACCGCCAGTGTTGATCAAATTCAAAATCGTTTATACATTGCCTTTGCGCAAAAAGAGCAAAATAAAAATCAGCAAGCACTTGAGGTACTAAACACGCTGGAGGGGCAACTTAAGCAACCTGAACATTTTGCTTGGCACCAGTTTTTAACTGCCAGCATTTTTGCATCGCAAGACTTACCAAAACGTGCAGCTCGTTACTTTTTTGCTGCCTCTGAATCGGTAGCAAAAAATAATATTTCTATCCCTAAACTTAATGACGCACTTTGGCATAATTTAAAGCAGCTTTCTTCGTATGCATTAGAGCGATTTAACCGTGGCTCGGTTATTCAACAAGGCTGGGTTAACTTAGCTTTGTATCATCAGGTTTATGCCAACAGCTCTGTTGATTTAGACCAAGCGATTAATAATTGGCGCCGCCGTTACCTTGGGCACCCTGGTACCAATGTTCTACCAAAACAAGATACCTACGCCAATGAATTAGCACCACTGAATATTGAACGCTTAGTTGTGCTATTACCTCAGTCAGGTGCTAACAAGCGCTTAGGGGATGCATTAAAAGCAGGCATACTGGCTGCACTTGATAAAAAAGAGATTAGCGAAACGCTGTTTATTGATGAAAATAGCGAAACAGAAGCGTTGAGCGCGCAAATTGCGCAATTACAACCAGACTTTGTTATTGGCCCATTATTAAAAACCAATATAGATAAACTCGCGAATACCAATACATTACTCGATATACCCACCTTACATTTAAATACTTTTGATGGTGAAAGAACCTCTCTGCAACACTACTTTTTTGCGCTTAATCCTGAGCATGAAGTACAACAAACTCTAGAGCACTTTTTAGCGCAAGGTTATCAAAAACCTATGTTGCTAGCGCCAAATAATACCAATGGTCAGCGCTTAATTGACTACTTTAATCTGCAATGGCAACGCTATAGTGAAACAACCACACAAGTTGGCTTTTACAACGACAATAAAGATATGCCCAATACCATTACCAGCTTGCTAGAAGTTGATAAATCAAAAGAGCGTATTAAATCGGTTAAAACACTCTTTAATAAAGAAGTCGAAAGTGAAACCCGTTCACGTGGCGATATTGATGCAATTTATATATTAGGTGACGCCATAGAGACCCGATTAATTAAGCCTTATCTGGATGTTAACGTAAGCACCTTTGCCGACAGAATCCCTATTTACGCCAGCTCTAAAAGTCATAGTAAGCAAATAGATACCACTGACAAAGGCGATTTAGATGGGCTTTACTTTACCGAACTTCCTTGGATGTTAGACTCACAAATTACGCAGCATAATCTACGTAAGCAATATAATGATTTATGGCCTGAACAGGCTGATATTAGCCAACGTTTATTTGCCATGGCCTACGATGCCGTCGCCATGTTAAATGATATTAGACAGCTGAGCATTACACCCGATAAATACTTTTCAGGCTTAAGCGGTAAATTATCCATTAATAGTGCCGGTGATATTGAACGTTCACTGCAATGGGCGCAGTACAGCAATCGCCGTATAAAACCTGTGGAATTAAAAACACAACGCCCTGTACCGCTATTTATGCAATCAGCAAACGATGGCATAACCATAATTAACTAAGGGGTTAACATGTCGTGGTTTAAACAGCTGTGGCAAAATAGTCGTGAAAAAGGCCAGTATTATGAGCGCCAAGCGCAAAAGTATTTAGAAGCGCAAGGTTTAAAAGCGATTGAGCGTAATTACTACTGCCCCTACGGCGAACTTGATGTCATTATGAAAGACGGTGACACCTTAGTGTTTGTTGAAGTTAAGTTTCGTAAAAATAACATAAAAGGCGGCGCTAATTATGCGCTAAGTCCGCAAAAGCAAGCTAAGTTAAAGCGCACTATTTATCATTACCTTGGTGCTAAAAACTTAAAAAACCAGCCATTACGTATTGATTACGTAGCTATAACAGGCGAACCGTCATTACATATTAACTGGCTGAAAAACGTATTTTAATAACTGATGTATAAAAATAAGACGATTACAACAGCTTCATGTTGAGCATACAGTTAAACATTAGCTAACGCCTAAAATAATTACCTTTTAATAAAGCCGGTGTGAGCTCACACAGAATTAGAGATAAATTGTTGGTAACCCATGCAAGATACAATTAAAGAAATTTTTAAAGAAAGTATTCAAGTTCAAATAGCTGCAGGCGAAGTGTTGCCAAGCGCGTTAGAATCAGCGGCATTTACCATTGCACAAAGCCTGATCAATGGGAATAAGTTGATCTGTTGCGGTACTGCAAATTGCCATATGCTGGCGCAACACATGGCAGGCGTACTGGTAAATTTTTACGAAACAGAACGCCCTTGCTTACCTGCAATCGCTCTCTCACAAGAAAATATTAACTTAGGCCAAGGCAATCAAATAGATGACCACGATACCTTTGCACGCCAAGTTCGTGCCTTTGCTCAGCAAGGTGACTTATTATTGGTACTTGCCATTAATGGTAATGAAAAACACATAATTTCTGCAGTAGAAGCGGCACTTACCAAAGATATGAAGGTCATAGTAATGGTAGGCGATGATGGCGGCGAACTCGTTGGCTTGCTTGGCCATAACGATGTAGAAATTCGTACGCCGTCTAAACGCCCGAGTCGCATTATTGAATCGCATTTAGTGAACCTTCACTGTTTAAGTGAGTTGGTGGATTTAACCCTTTTCCCGCAGGACGAAAATTATGTTTAAACGCTCCCTAATTATTTTAGGCACTGTTGTGTTATTACAAGGCTGTGCCGCTGCTGTGGTCGCCGGTACAGCCAGTGCTGTTACTGCCGCTAACGATAGACGAACCATTGGGTCACAAATAGACGACAACAACATTGAAATAAAAGCCAGCATTGCTATTAGTGAAGATGAACGCCTTAACAAGTTTGCTCATATCAGCGTTATAAGCGTAAATGGCGTGGTTTTAATGGTAGGACAAGTGCCTAACCAAGAAATGAAAAACCAAGCGTTTAAAACCATTGAGAACCTATCTGGTATCCGCAAAATTCATAACCAACTTCGCATTGGCTCTAATATTGGAATCACCACGCAAACACACGATTCATGGTTAACCTCAAAAGTAAAAGCGCAGCTTCTAGCGGCTGAAAATATCAGCAGTAATAATATAAAAGTAGTGACTGAAAATGCCGAAGTATACTTAATGGGGCTAGTATCTGACGCTGAAGCAAACCAAGCCGTTAATATCGCTCGCAACATCTCTGGCGTAGAGCGGGTAGTTAAAGTATTTGAGTATTTGTAAAAATCTCAGGTTCGAGGTTCGAGGTTCGAGGTTCGAGGTTCGAGGTTCGAGGTTCGAGAAATTTAAAAACCTTGCGGTTAACATCGCAAGGTTTTTTTATACCTGTAGCAGCGGATTCACCCCGCGTCTGTATTAGGTTTTAGGCCCGTAACTTGTAGCTCGTAACGTATTGCCAATCAAATGCGCGGGTAAACCAGCCTTAAAAAGCATATGAACAAAGAGAAGTGAATGAGGAGTAAATGAGAAAACAGTAACCATTAGCCCAACTGATTAATTCGAGTCTCTAGGCCCGTTGCTCGCTTCTCGCAGCTCGTCGCTCGTGAGCCTTTCTAACCTTTAACCTTTAACCTTTAACCTTTAACCTTTAACCTTTAACCTTTAACCTTTAACCTTTAACCTTTAACCTTTAACCTAATATTTTCATACAGACATAAAAAAACCGCTTATTAAGCGGTTTTTTTCTAACATTTACGGGCTATTTTATAACGCGTAAATGTGAGCCTTTTTTCTTTTCAGGCTTGGGAGCTGGCGTTTCATCAACTATTTCAGGTGATGAATCGACACTTTCAAGCTCTGGAGCAAAATCGTCTTCGTCCTCTAAAAACTCATCTGCAGTAAAGACTGTGCCTTCGCCATTTTCACGTGCATATATTGCAAGTACAGCCCCTAAAGGCACGTACACTTGCATTGGCTGGCCGCCAAAGCGCGCGTTAAAGCTAAGCTGAGTATTATCTAACGAAAACTGCGTAACCGCCGAAGGGCTTATGTTCAATACAATTTGGCCATCTTGGACAAACTGTGTTGGCACTTGCACTGCAGGAAAGTCAGCATTAACCACTAAGTGTGGCGTGCATTCGTTATCAACAATCCAATCAAAAAAAGCGCGTAGTAAATAAGGACGATTAGAAGTCATTATAAACGGATCTCACGCTCTGCTTCAGTTAAAGAAGCTTGGAATGATTCACGTTCAAATAAACGGATCATATACTCTTTAAGTTCTTTAGAGCCTGCACCATTAAGCTCAATACCAAACTCTGGTAAACGCCATAATAGTGGTGCTAAGTAACAATCAACTAAGCTAAACTCTTCACTCATAAAGTAAGGCGCTTCACTAAAGATTGGTGCTATTGCAAGTAATGCTTCTGTCAGCTCTTTACGAGCTTGCGCGGCATCAGATGTGTTGTTAATGATTTTTTCAGCTAGGCTGTACCAATCAGTATCAATACGGTGCATCATTAATCGACTACGACCACGCATGACCGGATATACAGGCATTAGTGGAGGATGAGGAAAACGTTCATCAAGGTATTCCATGATGATATTTGCCTGATATAAACCAAGCTCACGGTCAATCAGTGTTGGCACTGTGCCGTAAGGGTTAATTTCGTGAAGTGCTTCTGGCAGGTTATCCTTTTCAGCCATATGAATATCTACACTTACACCTTTTTCAGCAAGTACAATGCGTACTTGGTGGCTATACATACAGTTAGCACCAGAAAAAAGGGTCATTACAGGGCGCTTATTGGCAGCTACGGCCATGCCTACCTCCATTAAATAACTAAAACAGCAATAGGGGCTTAAGCCCCTATTGCAAAATTACCTTTAAATATGTTCAAACTTAATGAACATCTCTCCAGTATTCTTTCTTCAGCATAAATGCCAAGATAAATAGGATAATTAAAAATCCGATTACCTTAAGACCTAGCGCTTCCGACTCGAGACGTGTAGGTTCACCTACATACTCTAGGAAATTCGTTAAATCACGAACTGCTTGGTCATATTCATCTACACTTAATTCGCCCGTACCATCTGTTTTTGTACCAGTAATATGAGTGGTTGTTTTACCATCTACTGTTACTTCTTCAGTAATTGCAGTAGGAACACCTTGCAACTCTTGAAGAACATGTGGCATACCCACCGATGGGAATAACGTATTATTTACGCCAAACGGACGAGATTCATCTTTGTAAAACGATTTTAAATAGGTGTAAATCCAATCACTGCCACGCACACGCGCAACGTTGGTTAGATCCGGCGGAGCCGCACCAAACCATTTTGCAGCATCTTCTTTTGCCATAGCGTTAAGGATATGACCACCCACTTTTGAACCATCAAAAATAAGTTGCTCTTGACCAATCTCTGTTGGAATACCAATGTCACGGAAAGTACGTTCATAACGTTGATACTGCATTTGGTGACAACCAAGACAGTAGTTCATGAACAACTTAGCGCCACGCTGCAAAGAAGGTTGATCAGATATATCGTTACCCGCTTCCATTAGAGGAACTGACGGGCCAGCCGCCATTGCAGGTAACACGTTTACTGATAAAGCAAATAAACCTATTAATAGCTTTTTCATCATTTCGTTAACCTCTCAGGCAATGGCTTAGTTTTTTCATTCTTACTGTAAACAAATAACAGTACGAAGAACATAAAGTAAGTCACAGTACAGACTTGCGAAACAATCGTTTTAAAATCAGTTTGTGGTGTAGCACCAACCCAACCTAAAAGAACGAAAGTAACAACAAAACCTGCAATGTTCCATTTGTGGAAACCACAACGGTAACGAACTGAGCGAACCGAACCACGGTCAATCCAAGGTAATAATGCTAGCACGACAATTGATGCACCCATTGCAGCAACACCCATTAGTTTGTCAGGGATTGCACGTAAGATTGCATAGAATGGCGTGAAGTACCAAACAGGGAAAATATGCTCTGGTGTTTTAAGTGGGTTAGCTGCTTCAAAGTTTGGCGCTTCTAAGAAGAAACCACCCATAGCAGGCATAAAGAACACAACCCAGCAGAACAAGATTAAGAAACCAACTACGCCCACAATATCTTTTACTGTGTAATAAGGGTGGAACGGAATCGCATCAATAATGTCTTTTTTATCAGTGTAGTATTCATGGAACTTAAACTTAGGCTTGTCTTCTTCAGCCACAGTTCCTTTTTTACGTTTGTTATCAATACCGTCTGGGTTATTAGAACCCACTTCGTGTAGTGCAACAATGTGTAAAAATACTAAGATAACAATAACCAATGGCAGTGCAATTACATGTAATGCAAAGAAGCGGTTAAGCGTTGCACCTGAAATTACATAGTCACCACGGATCCACAGTGTTAAGTCATCACCAATAACCGGGATAGCCCCGAATAATGAAATAATTACCTGTGCACCCCAGAACGACATTTGGCCCCATGGTAATAAATAACCCATGAATGCTTCAGCCATTAGGGCTAAGAAAATGAACATACCGAATAACCACAGTAACTCACGTGGTTTTTGGTAAGAACCGTAGATCATGCCACGGAACATGTGCATGTAAACAACGATGAAAAACGCAGATGCACCCGTTGAATGCAAATAACGTAATAACCAACCGTACTCTACATCACGCATGATGTATTCTACTGATGCAAATGCACCTTCAGCAGATGGTACATAGTTCATCGTTAACCAAATACCTGTAAGTATTTGGTTTACTAGTACTAACATAGCTAGAGAACCGAAGAAGTACCAGAAGTTAAAGTTTTTCGGTGCTGGATACTGTGCAATGTGCATGTTCCAAACACGTGTCATTGGGATACGGTCGTCTATCCACTCAACAATTTTACCAAACATTAGGCCACCCCTTGTTCTTCGCCCACTAAAATAGTGGTCTCATCAAGAAAAGTATATGGTGGAATTTCTAAATTTAATGGTGCAGGTACCGATTGGAATACACGGCCAGCCATATCAAACTTAGAACCGTGACATGGACAGTAAAAACCGTCATCAGTCCCTTCCACTTTCTCACCAAAGCCACCTTGTAAAAAGCTAGGTGAACAACCCAAATGCGTACAAATACCTACAGCGACAAAAATCTCTGGGCGTAATGAACGGAAATCATTGGTTGATGATTCTAATTGTTGTGGCTCTTGCGATTGCGGATCACGAAGTTGACCTTCATGTTCTTTCATCTGCTCAAGCATTTTTGGGGTCCGTGATACAACCCATACAGGTTTACCACGCCACTCGACACGTATTAATTGTCCTGGCTCAAGTTTGCTGATATCTACTTCTACAGGCGCACCCGCAGATTTAGCTCGCTCACTTGGATTCCAAGACGCAATAAAAGGAACAGCAGCCCCAGCCGCACCAACACCACCAACAACAGAGGTAGCTATGGTTAAAAAGCGACGTCGGCCATTGTCTACAGGCGCATTGCTCATCCACTTATCTCCACTATGATTCTCAACACTTGCTATATTGAGAACATCAGTTACAGCAGGTTAATTTTTCGAATTTTAAAAGAGAAACGATCATAATTAAAACCCTTGCTTAAAACAAGGTTATTCACAGCCTCCTGCTCGAATAAACCTGACTTGCTCAAATAGTTGATTAAGTAAGCTCGAGTATGAAACCAAATGACTATAGTATCGCTTCCGTAAAAACAATTTGTAAACAAGTACAATCTCACCAACTAAGTACAGTAACAACTGAATTTGGCGACATTAAACTCATTCACTTTATTTGCCCGCCAATTGTAGCAAAAAAATTCACCAATTAACTGATGGATTTAAACTAATTGCGATAATTATTTAACTTTTTTTGCGTTAGTCGGTCATTTTTAAGCTTTCGTTCAATAAATACGCATGCTTTGCCGATTCTGATCAAGCTAATGTCGACATTAGTAGTAAAGGGAAAGGTTTTAGGTTTTAGGTTTTA
The DNA here is from genome assembly GCF_055397545.1 of Pseudoalteromonas sp. 11L1. The sequence goes on from NZ_AP041141.1 coordinate 247,677, forward strand.
GGTGTTAGGTTTTGAGCTTTAGGTTGTTCTGGATCTTTGTCTTCCTGATACCTAATACCTTTATCTTCCTAATACCTTTTATTTAATCTAAAAACAAAAAACCCAGCATAAGCTGGGTTTTTGAATTCTTGATAACGTAAAAATTAACGTTTTGAGAACTGTGGACGCTTACGCGCTTTCTTAAGACCCACTTTCTTACGTTCAACTTTACGTGCATCACGAGTAACGAAACCTGCTTTACGAAGTTGTGGACGTAGTGACTCGTCAAACTCCATAAGTGCACGAGTGATACCGTGACGGATAGCACCAGCTTGACCAGTAGTACCACCACCGGCAACGGTGATGTGAAGGTCAAATTTTTCAGTCATGTCTACAAGCTCAAGAGCTTGACGAACAACCATGCGTGCTGTTTCGCGACCAAAGTACTCTTCTAAAGAGCGCTTGTTGATTACGATGTTACCAGTGCCTGGGCGTAAGAATACGCGAGCACTTGAACTTTTACGACGACCTGTACCGTAGTATTGATTTGCCATGATAGTGCTCCTTAAATGTCTAGAACCTGAGGCTGTTGTGCAGCATGGTTATGCTCAGTACCCGCGTAAACTTTAAGTTTGCGGAACATAGCGCGGCCTAAAGGACCACGTGGCAACATGCCTTTAACAGCTTTTTCGATGATCATTTCAGGCTTTGCAGCTTGAAGTTTATCAAAAGTAGTAGACTTAAGACCACCTGGGAAACCAGAGTGAGCGTAGTACACTTTATCTTTGAATTTGTTACCAGTAACAGTAACTTTCTCAGCGTTGATAACGATGATGTAATCACCAGTATCTACGTGTGGTGTGTACTCAGCTTTGTGCTTACCGCGTAGGCGATGAGCGATTTCAGTAGCGATGCGACCTAAAGTTTTATCTTCAGCGTCAACTACGTACCAGTCACGTTTTACTGTTTCTGGTTTAGCAACAAACGTTTTCATTTATAAAAATCCAATGTTTTTCAATTAAAACCACAGGTAGTTATTATTAACTACCGCTCTAAGTATGCTACAACCCCTTCGAGTTTTAGACTTTTTCGCCGCTCACAAGTGGCTAAACTATATGAGGACATAGAACGCAACGTGGCAGACGCGGGAGTATACCAGCACTTAAACTACATTGCTACCGGCCGGTTGTTTTTTCCGCAAAAAGTTTTAGGTTTTAGGTTTTAGGTTTTAGGTTTTAGGTTTTAGGTTTTAGGTTTTAGGTTTTAGGTTTTAGGTTTTAGGTTTTAGGTTTTAGGTTTTATCAAAAATAACCATAAAATCAGTATGGGCAATTAAAATAGCTTAAACAATTTAAATCTCTCAGATTCGTTCTTTAATTTTAGAGATTAAGCTCGATAGCATCTTTGATAACTCAGATGTTTCACACAACCAAAGTTGGCCGACATTCGAATCAATATAGTTTATATCAATACCTATATAAATTTGTGTTCTAGCTTCAGCTAAAGAAGAACGAGCAATATCTAAAAAACGCACTTTTTCTCTGTCACTATCTCGTGTCATTCCCTCAGCAATATTACTAGGTACAGACAATCCTGCGCGTGTTAACTGATCTCGAAAACCAAAATCTTTTGTTATTGTTGGATTTTTATATATATCTGCACTTAATCGAGCAGCTCGTTTCCATACCTCTAAACTTTCAAAATTCATCATATCTATTATCCTTAATGATATATTTTGAGCTTAGTTTTTATTTAATAAAATACAACCTTAAATTTTGCTCTTAATCTCTACCTAACACCTAATGCGCGGCATAAAGCCCCGCATACGCTCAACCCTTGCAATGTACGTGGCTTAATGTCTACCTAACACCCTAAACCTGCTCTTTTACCTTTAACCAAACACCTGCGCGACATTAAGGCCCACCTAAGTTTAATCCAAACACCGTGCTTGGCTTAATCTCTACCTAACACCTTTAAACTTTTGCGCCACAGAGTGCACAGAGGCGCCTCGCGGAAAGAGAGCGCCATAGGTTTGAGGTTTTCCTAGTACCTAACACCTAATACCTAACACCTAACACCTAATTACTTCTGACACACCTCACAAAAAACGGTGCTGCGTTGCCCTAGGCGAATTTCTGTTAGTGCTGTGTCGCAATTTACACAAGGCTGGCCTTTTCGACCATACACTAATAGCTGTTGCGCAAAGTAGCCTGGCTTACCGTCACTTTGGGCAAAGTCTTTCAACGTTGTGCCACCTTGAGTGATTGCTGCGGCTAGGGTGTCTTTTATAATTGGGATTAATGCTTGGTAGCGTTTTAAACTGACCTTACCGGCTTCTTTTCGCGGATCGATACCTGCTTTAAATAACGACTCGTTAGCGTAAATATTACCGACCCCCACCACCACGGCGTTATTCATAATAAACTGCTTAACAGGCACTTTTTTATTACGAGATTGCTCATAAACACGTTTAGCAAAAAAGTCATCGGTGAGTGGCTCGGGGCCTAATTTAGCAAGTAACTTATGCTCTTCATTGGGTGCTTGCCATAAACAGCAACCAAAGCGACGTGGATCGTTTAAACGCAGCGCCTTATTATTCGCTAAAATAAACTCAACATGGTCATGCTTTTTAAGTGGCTCATTGGCGTTCACAACCCGCAAGTTACCCGACATACCTAAATGCAATATAGCCGAGCCTAGCTCGCATTCTAACAATAAGTATTTTGCACGTCGTTCAATACAGCTAACCACTAACCCCTCAAGTTGATACACCTCATCTGGCACAGGCCAGCGCATACTGGCATTATGAATATTTACCTTAGTCACAACTTGGTTTAGCACATGGGGGGTAATACCCATACGGCTAACTTCTACTTCTGGTAATTCAGGCATTAATAAAACTCACTTATGAAAAGGTAAAACTTGGAAATAATTGTTTTGCAGTAGTTAAATCTAGCAACAATAATCGCTGACTGGTTTTATCGAATAGATAATACTGACCATTCGCCTCAAATAATAAGTACACCCAAGATAGGGGCTCACCGGCTAGTTCAAGCGTGGCTACCGATAGTGGCTTATTCATATCAAGCGCATCAGGTGTGATGGTGGTCATCAGCGCGGTATTTTGCCATAAATAAACTAGCTCACTAAGTTGCTGCTCTGAGCCTTGCCAGCTAAGCGGTACATTCTTTTGCAAAGCAGTAGTACGCCAACTAGTGCCAATACGCTCAATTTTTTGGTCGATAAATTTAAGTGTTAATACAAAACTTTGAGGAGGAAGTAGTGGCTGCAATTGCGCCTGTGTTTCATCATTCCCTATGTTTTTATGCAGCCCATTTAAAAAGAAGATCATAATCAACATCGAAAAAATAATAACATTGTTCCAACCTTTTCGGCCGAGTTGCATGTGGGTCTTCCAATTAATAATATCGATTTAAAGTGTAACCAAAACTTAATTACACTGTCTATATGTTAAAATCCAAAGACTTTGCTAGAATATCGGCAAATTTTAAGGAGTTTAGTCATGTCAATGTATGTAGTGGGCCATAAAATCCCAGATTCAGATTCAATATGTGGTGCAATTGCACTGGCTTATTTAAAAAACCAAATTGATGAACCAGCAATCCCAACTCGCCTAGGTGAAGTTTCACCTGAAACACAATTTATTTTAGATAAATTCGGTTTTGAAGCACCTGAGCTAAAACTTAGCTACGCTGGCGAAGACGTTTATATTGTAGACCACACAGAAAAAACCCAAGCACCTGACGATATTGATCAGGCTCGCGTAGTGGGCGTGGTTGATCACCATAAACTAGGTGATTTAACCTCATCAACACCGCTTGAGTGTTGGATCCGCCCTGTTGGTTGTTCTAATACCATTATTAAAATGATGTATGACTTCTACAACGTTGAGATCCCTAAAGACATTGCTGGCATTATGCTTTGCGCCATTTTAAGCGACACGGTTATCTTTAAATCACCAACCTGTACCACAGCCGATATTAAATGTGTTGAAGCACTTGCAGAAATTGCAGGCATTGAAGACTTTAAAGAACTAGGCATGGACATGTTCCGCGTTAAATCAGCCGTTGAAGATACGCCAGTACGTGACTTAGTAATGCGTGACTTTAAAGACTTTAACATGAACGGCAACCTCGTTGGTATTGGTCAGTTAGAAGTTATTGACCTTGCGGTATTTGACGAGATTAAAGCCGACCTTGAAGCCGACATCGCGAAGCTTAAAGAAGAAGGCGGTCGTCATTCAGTATTTTTACTTCTGACCGACATTATGAAAGAAGGCTCACAAATGCTAATTGCATCAGACGATGCTAGCCTAGTTGAGCAAGCTTATGGTGAAAAACCAGAAGACGGTAAAGTATGGCTAGACGGCGTATTAAGCCGTAAAAAGCAAGTAGTGCCACCACTACAAGACGCTTTTAAGAGCTAAGTTCGAGGTTCGAGAAATTTAAAAACCTTGCGGTTAACATCGCAAGGTTTTTTTATGCCTGTAGCAGCGGGTTCACCCCGCGCATTTTCACAACATTTCAAACAGCCTGCGCGGCATAAAGCCCTGCCTACAATAAAACTCTATATTAATCCTACCCGAAGGCGGGAGCTTACCCCGCGCAATTTCACAACTTTTCAAACAACCTGCGCAGCATAAAGCCCTGCCTACAATAAAACTCTATATTAACCCTACCCGTAGGCGGGAGTTTACCTCGCGCACTTTCGCTATGGCAACCCGCTCAAATTCAAAACTATTAATTGCCTGCTATATTTACCTATAAAACCACAAGATATAAAAATGAAAAAATCACAAAACCTAAGGAAAGGTCGTATTTCAATTCCCAATCACTATTACTGCGTAACTCTAGTCATTAATAACAGACAAAAATTATTAAACGACCTTGGTCTCAATAGAAAAATAATTTTTGAAATTAAGAAACTTGAATTAGAAGATGCTTGTGAAAGTGTTGCTTTTGTCTTAATGCCAGACCATATACATTGGCTTTTTCAATTAAAAGTAAGCTTACATTTAAGCGCTTTAATTAGACTATTTAAAGGCCGCTGCGCTAAGCTTGCCCGAGATCAGCACAAAATTAATAAGCTTTGGCAAAGTGATTATTACGATCATATGATCCGAGATGAAAAAGACCTAATTAACTACGCGCGCTATATAGTAGCAAACCCACTTAGAGCTAATATCGTTAATAACGTTGGTGATTACCCATTTTGGGATTGTATTTATTTGAAATAAAATATAATACCCGTAGGCCTAAGTTTGTAAATGCAATTGAAAATTTGTAGGCGGGAGTTTACCTCGCGCAAGTTGTTTAGGCCTATGCACAAAGATTAAAATGCGCGGCATAAAGCCCCGCCTACTAAACAAGCAATAAGGACATAAAATGCAAATACTTCACCACGGAGCGGTAAATGGCGTAACAGGCTCGTGCCACCAGCTGATAATAAACGATCAAAGCTCTTTTCTAATTGACTGCGGACTATTTCAAGGTGAAGATTCTGTTGATGATCTTAATATTGAATTTAATATAGATACAGTCCGCGCGCTGATCGTCACCCATTGTCACATCGATCATGTTGGCCGAATCCCCTACTTATTAATGGCTGGCTTTAAAGGACCCATATTTACCTCTATTGCATCGGCTAGTTTACTGCCACTAGTGATTGAAGATGCATTAAAAGTGGGCGTCACACGCGATCAAAAAATAATAGATACCTGCCTAAGGTTACTTAAACAGCAAATTATTGAAGTTGATTTTAAAGCCTGGTTTGAGCTTCCTTGCAAAGGTGAACACATAGCCAAAGCCCGTCTACAACGAGCAGGGCACATTTTAGGCTCCGCTTATGTTGAAATAGATATAAGCATACCAACTCGTAAAGCTAAAAACTGCCATCGGGTCGTATTTTCAGGTGATTTAGGGGCGCCCTATACGCCTTTACTACCCGCACCTAAAGCGCCCTATAAAGCCGATACCTTAGTTATTGAGTCAACCTATGGTGATAAAAACCATCAAGGACGAAAACAACGTACGCAAACCTTAAAAGCTGTGATTGAGCGCGCAGTTGCCGACAACGGTATCGTGCTTGTGCCTGCATTTAGTATAGGCCGCAAACAAGAGCTGTTATACGAACTTGAACAGCTAATTCATGCTTCAACTAAAAACTCACCTTGGCGCACAATACAAGTAATACTCGACTCCCCGATGGCGGCTAATTTTACTCAGCAGTATCGAAAATTTAAATATTTATGGGATGAAGAAGCAAAACAAAAGGTAGCCAAAGGCCGCCATCCTCTCGACTTTGAAAACCTCACTACAATAAATACCCATAGCGAGCACTTAGCGTTAATAAATTATCTAGCCACCCGCCAAAAACCTGCAATTATCCTAGCTGCAAGCGGTATGTGCACCGGCGGACGAATAGTTAACTACCTAGAGCGATTTTTAACAGATGAAACCACCGACTTACTATTTGTAGGTTACCAAGGGCGCGGAACATTAGGTCGGGACATACAAACATACGGCCCAAAAAATGGTTATGTGTTGATAAGTAATACTAGGGTGAATATTAACGCCAAAATACACACAATAAGCGGCTACAGCGCCCACGCTGATCAAGCAGGTCTCATCAAATTTGTAACCGGTATGCGCAAAAAGCCCCGCTATATAAAAATAGTCCACGGCGATGATGACGCTAAAAATGCACTCGCTACAAAGTATAGGGAAGTACTGGGTGATGATGTCAAGGTTGAGATTGGGAAGTGAGGAGACAAATTCGAGGTTCGAGGTTCGAGGTTCGAGATATTTAAAAACCTTGCGGTTATATCGCAAGGTTTTTAAATATCTGTAGTAGCGGGTTCACCCCGCGTCGTTATTAGGTTTTAGGCCCGTCGCCCGTCTCCCATGAACATAAACCAAACCTGCGCGGCATAAAGCCCCACCTACGTCTAATCCAAACACCGTGCTTGGCTTAATCTCTACCTTATACCTAGAACCTTTGTCTTTAACCAGACACGAAATAAAACCGCTGCTACACCAGTCAAACTTAACCCGTTCCTCGTCGCCCGTAACTCGTACCTCGCAGCCCGTCGCTCGCAGCCCGTATACTTAAGCCTTAAACGATATTTTAATCACTACCAAATAAATCACGCGTATAAACTTTATCAGCAATATCAGCCAGTTCATCAACCATACGGTTTGATAAAATAACATCTGAAAGCTGCTTAAATTCATTTAAATCTTTGATTACCCGAGAATGATAAAACTCATCAGCATCAAGTACGGGTTCAAAAACAACAACTTCAATTCCTTTTGCTTTAATGCGCTTCATAATACCTTGAATGGCAGAGGCTCTAAAGTTATCCGAACCCGACTTCATAACTAACCGATAAACACCGACAACCTTTGGTTTACGATTAATAATTGATTCCGCGATGAAATCTTTTCGTGTTCGATTCGCATCAACAATGGCGCCTATAATGTTGTTAGGAACATCTTTGTAATTTGCTAATAACTGTTTGGTATCTTTAGGTAGGCAGTAGCCACCATAACCAAATGAAGGGTTATTGTAATGGTTACCTATGCGAGGGTCTAAACCAACCCCTTGAATTATTTGTTTGCTACTTAACCCATGTGCCTCAGCATAACTATCAAGTTCATTAAAGTAAGCCACTCGCATTGCTAAGTACGTATTAGAGAAAAGCTTTATCGCTTCAGCTTCTGTTGAGTCGGTAAATAACACCTCAACGTCTTGCTTTATAGCGCCTTGCTTAAGTAAACCTGCAAAAGTTGCTGCTCGCTCGCTTTGCTCACCCACTACAATACGTGACGGATACAGGTTATCGTAAAGCGCCTTACCTTCACGTAAAAACTCAGGCGAAAAGATAATATTATTACAATTAAACTTATCTTTAATAGACTGAGTAAACCCAACCGGCACCGTTGATTTAATAATCATTGTCGCATCAGGGTTTATAGCTAATACGTCAGCAATTACAGCTTCAACTGAGCTTGTATTAAAGTAATTGGTTTGTGGATCGTAATCTGTGGGAGTAGAAATAATTACATACTCAGCATCAACATAAGCAGCTAGTTTATCTGTGGTTGCTGTAAAATTTAGATCTTTACGCTTTAGAAAAAGCTCAATTTGCTCATCAATGATCGGAGATTGCTGATTATTTAATAATTCAACTTTATGCTCATCAATATCAAGCGCCATAACCTCATTATTTTGCGCAAGCAACATTGCATTTGAAAGGCCTACATAACCTGTACCAGCTACAGCTATCTTCATTTTATATTTATCCTATACTTACAGTGCTCTAGCGTTTAAACCTCAAAGAATATACACGCTTTAGCCATAACTTTTTTATATAATCTCTAGATTAAAGAGGTTACTTTCGAAATACTGCCCGCCACGCATAAAAACAAAAACATTTAGCGGCTAAAAATATATTTAGGTTTTCAATATCGCGATAAATACTCCATTGACGCATTATTTTTTTTAACTTATTTCTAGATATCGAGTCGGGTAATATTCGGTATTGAGTTAACACTTTAGGGAATAAATAAGCTTTATTACCAGTTTTTAAAAGCTTTAACCATAGTGCATAATCTTGCCCAGTTCTCAGTAGTGGCATGAACAAGTCGCTAAATGCACTGCGCCTAAGTATTACTGTTGAACACCCCATAGTCGCTTTTTTACATAGCTGATCAGCATAAGAAAAAGCACGTTCTTGCGTAGCATCAACCACTTTATTAAGTCTTTTACTATCACCATCGATAAGTTCATACGCAGTAAAAGAAAAATTAATTGCATCGTTATTTTGCATAAATGCAATCTGCTCATTTAACTTATTTGGCAGCCATAAGTCATCACTATCGACAAAAGCGATAAACTCTCCAGTTACATTAGCTAGCGAGACATTTCTACTAACAGCCGCACCGCTATTAACTGCATTTTTAAAGACAGAGACTCTATTATCATGCCTTGCTATATTTTCTAAAATTTCTAGCGATGAATCTGTCGAACAATCATCTGTAACTAACCACTCCCAATGCGGGTAGTTTTGCTCTTTTATTGCATTGTATACACTTTCTATATAAAGAGCTGAATTATAGGTTGCGGTAATAATTGAAACCTTTGGAATACCTGTACTCATTTATAATTCCATAAAAATTATTTTAGTTTAAAGAAACCTTTAACCGAAAAAACTAAAGCTGAAAAAAAATCGGTGAACCGGACTTCTTTTTTTATTAACCTTTTAACATAAAAAGCAAACAATAAAGGGGCGCCAAAAAGCCCAAATACTCTACGAAAAATAGCCCCTTTAGCACTATTAGCTAAATCATTACTAAAGTCCCCACCAGAAGTAATTTCTCGATGAATCGATGTAATTATAGGCACAAAGCATCCTTTACCTCCCTTATTCAAAATATCAGCAAGAAAAATATTTTCTTCACCTGACTTATGAGTAGCTCCGAGGCCAAATCGAGTATCAAAGGCAACACCTTTATTAATGACGTTATCTCGTTTGATAAAAATCTCAATTGAGCTAACTCTCATAATGCTCATTCGATTATGAACAAACTCAGAAAGTGAATACTTCTTACGAACTTGTGTCTCATCCATTGCATATTTGGTTGTAATGAAGTCATCTTCGCTGTTTTCTAACCTATCAAAGGCTTTAATTACCCCCTCAGGAGTTACCTCAATATCATCATCCGTTAACCAAATTAAATCAGCATCAGATGAAAGAACACCTAACATGCGGCTTCTAGCTAAACCCCGATCTGAAGAGTAAATAATTGAATAAGCTTGTTCGCACTTATTATCAAAACTCTGATGCGCCACTTCAAAAAGCTGACAAACAATAGTTGAGCGAATATTTGTTTTTAAGTAACAATCCTCAGCTAAAGAGACTGCTTTTTCTAGCTGGCTATATACTGTTGATATAACTAATTCTTTTTTCATTTTTAATTTCATACTTATTAAAAATAAGGCTAATTTTAATGTTTTCGACTAGTACCACTAGTGACCACATTAAAAATAAAATTTACCTAAAATGTTGTAAGGAGTGTATTGCTCTGAATTAGTCATAGTAAAAACAAAAAACATAACAATTAGCGATAACACTAATAAATATAGGGGCTTACCTATTCCTTTGAATATTCGCATTAAATAAGTAAGCAATACAATATTAGAAATGTTAAATATAATCACAAATCTGTCACTTAAGTCTTCAAATTGTAACAGTAGAATGCTAAATATTAAGCCTATAAAGCTTAAATTAAAAAATACATGGTAATATTCAAAACGCTTTGCAAGTCGATCATAAAAGTATAATAAAGCAAAAAACATCAATGGTTTCTCAACAAATGAGAACGAGAATGGCTTAGCCTCACCAGAGGCAACATACGACTTAAAAGCGAAAAAGATGACGTTAGAGCTAGGTAACGAATCAGCAATAATTTTTATTATATTTATACTTTGTAAGAGCACAGCACTGGCTAATATAAATAAAAATGTACGCGCTCTAAATTGCTTATGTACAAAAAAGTATAAAGGCAGTACCACAATAAGACTAACGTGAAATGTAATAGCCAGCGCATTTAATAGATAATAATAAATTGCGTTTCTGGATTTTATATACTGAATGGAATATAAAAAAATTGCGACAGCAATACCTTGGCGCAAAAATATCATATTGAACTGAAAGTACCCATACCTCATGTACAATAACAAAGAAAGGATCGTCATTGGGGTATAAATAGAAGCACTTTTATACGTTACACCGATTGTCACCAACGCGGTAAAAACTAAGAAAAAGTTAAAATCGTCAAAAATAGAGTGAATTATAAAGTTATATAGTAAATAACCCTTTTCCAAGCGTGCATTATTTGCAAAATAGGCAAATAGATTAGAGAGGTGCTCCGGCGCATCATAAAAAACCTGATGGTATACCTCCCAATCAGGCTTAGCCCCCACTTCATGCCTTAAACCAGCAAATAAAGCGAGCGTAACCACAACTAAATATCCAATAAAGCTGTAGTCACGTTTAGTTACCGACAAGTATGAAAAAAGAGCAACGATACTCGTAAGAATAAGGTAAATCATTTAAATCGAGCCACTATTTATCTAGCTCAAGCTCTGAAATTAACTTCTCATATAATGAATGTTTATCAAACACTGTATTTTTATCTAAGCCATCTCTTCTTAGCTGCTCATTCCACAAGTGCAACGCTTTGGCACCACTGAGATCAACATCATGCTCACAAGGGAAAAAAATCTGCTTCCAATCATTAGAGCCAACCGGGTAATAACACTCAATAGGGGCTGCATAATTTAACAGGTTATCTTTTTTTACAAAACCAGTTAATGCCTTAGGACCTGTGACTCCCCATGGTAAATAAGAAAAGTCAGAACGCCCCCATGTTCTACCAATAAGCTTTCTAATTAAAAACTTAAACGTATCCCAGCGAGTAAATACAAACGGGTTGTTACAGTACTTGCTTAAATTAGCGAATAATTTATTGCCCGCTTTTTTAGTACCGATCACTGCATTATTGATATAACTTTCATTTTCAAAGCCATAATCAAGGTCGTTTTCAATATAGAATGGAGATAAACAAATTACATCCATATCTACCCAGTAGGTGTTGCTGCACTTTGAGAGCATTTCGTAACGAAAATGATTAGCAAATCCAGCGTAGCTACCTTTACCTTTTCCGGTTACTGAACCATATGTAAAAATCTTTTCTTTAGGTAATATTAGGTTAGCATCAAGTACTTCAACACCCTCAGGTATATTCAATACTTCATCATAAGTATATAGGTACACTTTATGGCCTGCGCGTAAAAAAGAGGTCAAACACACTCTTTCCAGTCTAGATAAAGCCCCACCTATCCATAATGATCTAATTTCTGCTAGCATTTATTTTTACCTATTTTCATATATTGGTTCCTTGGTCCACAGTTTAATCTAACTTAAAAACACTAAACCCTTTAACATCCGCGTCATTATCTCGTATAAAAGTACGCTCTTCAATAAACTTAACCACTAACATTACCAGCCAGTGACGTATGTTAGTATTTACAAACATATAAATTGATTTAAATGTACAAGGTAAATAAAACCTACTGACTCATTTTACGACATACAAAAGATTTAATTTCCCAAAGCTCACTTCTAAAAAAAAGTAATACACTTAGTAATATAACAAACCAAAACAACATAAACTGAATACTAAACATTTGTGCATATAAACTATTTAAAACAGCGCCAAACACTAATACTGTGGAATACAAATACATGCTTTTTCGTGGTATTGGTCGCCAAACATAACTAGCAAACTCAGTTCTCATAATGAAGAAAACCCAAAAGGATACACAGGTGCTCACAGCAGCTCCTGCAGCACCATAAATAGGAATGAGCCACCAGTTACCTAACAAATTAATCACAAACGCAATACATGCCGCCAGCATTGCAAAACCAGAGCGACGCGTTACCCCAATACCTACTACCGTTGTCTCCGATAACGTATAGAGTAATGGGTATCCTAAGCACGAAAGTAAAATCCATTGAACGGGTTTATAAGCATCAGGAAGAATATAAGTAACTATCCATGAAAGCAGTCCCGACAGACTAAACAGCACAATTACAGCTAATAAGACAAAGCGATTTACCTTCGCTATTTTATCAAGGTTCTCGCCTTTTGCAGCCCACTTATAAACAGTCGGAGCCCACACAGTTGAAAAAATACTTTGAAAAATAGTTGCTGACGCAGCAAAGCTTACCGCCACAGAATACAAACCGAGTTGCTCAAAGTTAGATAACTCCTTCAATAATATCTTATCGGTTGCCGTTAACCCCCAAAAAGCCAAGCCTCCAAAAATAAGTGGCATGCCAAACCTCAACAACTGCATCAAATAAGCATAATTTACTTTTTCAGAAATTCCCTTGAGCCACTCATCACGGGTATTCCAAACAAAAATTACACAAACAAATAAAATAGCCGAAACATTAGCTAACAGTAAGTTTGTAATTGTGTTATTAACCGATAAAACAACGTAGCTACCGATAATGATAATCAGCAATAATTTTGGCAGCACTTGACTCATTGAAAAGGCTAACCCCTTTTCATTCATGCGTAAAATAAGTGATAAAAACCGCGAAATAAAACTCGACAAAATAACCAAAGCAACTAGCAAACTTAAAAACTGACTATCTATATCAAACAGCCAACTAGAGATAATATTATCCATGCTCAGCAATACACTGAGTGTCAGTGTTAATAATACTAAGCCTGGTAAAATAGCCACTTTAAATAAGGCGGGTTTGCTTTTTGTTTCGTGAAACTCCCTTACGTAAGCTTGATCTAATCCCAAGCTAAACAGCAAAGTGCTAAAGCTTATCACTACATTAAGCATGGCTAAACGGCCAATGTCTTGTTGTGAAAAAATCCATGTGATGACAGGCAGGGTTATAAAACTAAGAAGTGCTCCTCCTAACGGCCCTAAGGCAAACGCTGCGATTTTTTTAGGAGTCATAACCAACCTTTACTATAATGTTTGCCATTAAATAAGCCAAATCGACATTGTTTATAATGCGCACTCAACCAACTTCTTTGTTTTATCAATAATTGAAGCTCTTCCCCAGATCTCAAATAAACGCTGTTGGTTATTTAAAATCTGCTCAGGTGTTAGTTCAGCTAAAAAGTCTGCAGAGCTAATCTCTTCTAAGCAAAACACAAAAAAGCCATGTTCTTTTAAAAATGAATACAACAGATTGCTCTTATCTAGGTACACTTTTGCGCCTAAATTTAGTAACACAATAATGTTACCCACACCTTGTTGCCTTTTATGCGGCATAACAACACACGAACATGATGAAATAAGTTGAGTGTAATCATCAAATGGCATAAAACTGTCAAGCGCTAAAACATCTCCAGGAAAATGCTTATGGGCATACTCTTTTATAAAAGCGCCATAATTTTTATTACCGTAGCTCAAAGGTATAATGAGTTTTGATAAAGGCGCATCAATCTGCGATAGCAAATCAATGCCATCTAGATGATTACAAGAAAGCGTTGCGCTGTTGCCTAATAATATGTTTTTTCCACAAAGTTCACTGCTACCCTCTTTTGCCCAGTTATCCTGCATGGTTCCATAATTCCAATCCATCAGTTTTGGTTTGTGCTTTGTGGGCCATTTAATAGCTTTATACTCGTTTGTTAATACAGGACAAAATATATCAATTCGCTGCATCATTTTTATTTTTTGTTTTTTTAAGCGATATTGTGAAAATATCAAACGCTTAATTATTCCTTTAAATTCAGCTATAAACCCCTTAACCGGCTTTATGGCTTTATCATTCATGATCTGCTGAGTTTTATCACTAAACATCTCGTATTCATTATCAAAAATAAAATCATAATAGTCATAACCAAAACCCAACCAAATGACTTTAATATTTTTAGGAATATTCACTTTATATACAAATAAAGAATGAAACACGACAACATCTACATCAGTCCAAAATTCACTTTTTCGCGACGCTTTATCCAAAGTTTGTTTATTAATTATTTTTTTATTTTCAAACTTAACATGTTTAATCGTATTATGTTTTTGTACAAGTAATAGGCTGTTTTTTTTAGGGTAAGCCATTTCAAAAGCATTTAAGCCCATATCAATAAACTTTTCATCTGCCGACAAATGCAATATTTTTTTCATACTTCCTAGGTTCTATTGATCGTTCAAAGTTAAATTCACAGCAGTCAGATTGGCATTTGTGTGGTTATTCCCCATAAACAGGCGATAACGCTATAATTAATAACAAACAGGTGCTGCCCGAAGGGTTCTCCTTAGGGGTTATTTACTCTTTGTTGTCTACATGAATGTGGATAAGGGACGAGAGCAAAACACAAAACTTTACCCAGCTTTACTTAGCCCAGCGACTTGTAACACTCGCACCATTAAATGAACCCCGCACCTAACTGCTTGGTACATTCTTTTCTAAGTTCAACAACTTCGTTTTTCTCTTTTTAATGACTTTGGCAGGGCACCCTGCAACAATATCAAAATCATTCACACTTTTAGCAACTAAAGACAGCGCTCCAACAGCAGCTCCTTCTCCAAGAGTAACTCCTGGTAAAATAACGCTGCCTGAACCAACAATGACATGCTTGCCTAAAAAAACAGGTGATTTTTCTACATTAGTTAATTGCTCTGGCACCATAGGGTTTGTCATAAACTCGCCGCTATAATCATCACTTGCGCTATAAATAGAGACTCGTGATGAAATGTTACAAAAATCACTCAGCGTAATTTTTTCTGCACCAATCAAGGAGCTAAAAACGGCAATATGAATATAGTTGCCAATATCTATTCCACCTGCTCCCGCGGATAAAACAACAAAGTCGTCTATTCTTACATTATCGCCAATCGCAATACCTTGAGCACCATAAATACTGGCTTTATCCGATATTCGTACATTCTTGCCGATTGATTTAAAGCCCACCTCTTTAAGTTGCTGCTCAGATAAAATAGCCACTATGTTGGCTCCTTTATTATTTTTTTAAGCAGTTGCGTAACTACAAGTACATCATCAACACTCATATGCGCATGTAAAGGTAGACAAATGGCTCCCTTAGAGATTTTTTGGCTGTTCTTGCAGCCAAAGCTCTTTTGGTCGCTATAAGCTAAATCTAGGGAGGGTGTAAAATATCGTCGACTCTGAATATCATGCGCTGCGAGAGTTTCAATAACGCGCTTTTGCAATTGCTCATCTGCAATATAAATTGGCATATAGGCACCATTTATACTTGCTTGCGATAGCCACTTAGGGAGAGTTAAGTAATCTTTTAATTCATCGCAATACAAAGTAAATAACGTGGCTCTATGTGCAATTATTTCATCTATATCATCAAGCAATGTTAAGCCTACAGCGCATTGGTACTCATTTAACTTTGCGTTTATGCCAGGCTCACCTAAAGTACCGCCGGCTTGTATGCCAAAATTAATAAGTTGTTTCGCCTTCTCATAATCTGCTTTATGTTTAAAAATAATAGCACCACCTTCAACAGTATGAAAAACCTTGGTAGCATGAAAACTTAATGTACTCGCATCGCCAAAACTTAATACCGATTGCTCACCCACTTTTACAGCAAATGCATGAGCGGCATCATAAACCACCTTTTTACCATGGCACTTTGCCACACGAGCAATCGCCTCAACATCACACGGATTGCCGTAAACATGTGTCGCTAAAACACCGTCATAGCTGCTGTTGTGTTCAAAAGCGTCATTGAGTGCATTAGGGCATAAGTTATAACTTTGCGAATCAATATCACTAAAGGCAACATCAATACCTTGCCATAGTAACGAACTGGTTGTGGCTACAAAGCTAAAGGGCGTTGTAATAGCTGATTGTATTCCTAATACTTTACAAGCTACTTGAATAGCTAACGTGCCATTAGACACCAACAACAGGTTTTCAACACCTAGGTAAGCTTCTAAGCGTTGTGTTAATTGCTGATGTAATGGGCCAAAATTGGTGTACCAACCGCTTTCATTTACCTGTTTTAAGTATTGAGTTAGCTTACTTAAATCTGGGCTAAGTGGTTTATTAAGTGCAATGCTCATAACTAGTCTTTTATAACGTCTATTAAATACTGTCCATAACCATTTTTTAATAATGGCTGTGCTAAGTCGATTACTTGTTGTTCGGTTAACCACTTATTGCGAAATGCAATCTCTTCTAAACACGCTACTTTATAGCCTTGGCGCTTTTCAATGGTTTCAACAAATTGTGCTGCTTCAAGTAAGCTCTCATGTGTTCCTGTATCTAGCCAAGCAAAACCGCGGCCTAGCATTTCAATATTTAACTTATTTTTTTGTAAGTAAAGCTCATTAAGGCAAGTAATTTCGAGCTCCCCCCGAACTGATGGCTTAACTTGTTTTGCAAGCTCTACAACCGAGTTATCATAAAAGTACAACCCTGTTACCGCATAATGCGACTTTGGCTTAATGGGTTTTTCTTCTATTGAGATTACTTTTTGGTTTTCATCAAACTCAACAACACCAAAGCGCTCAGGATCTTTTACTTGATAACCAAAAACAGTGGCTCCGTTACCATTTTTCGCATTTTCAACAGCATGCTTAAGTTTTGGAGAAAAGCCTTGGCCATAAAAAATATTATCACCAAGCACTAAGCACACATCATCATTATCAATAAACTCTTCGCCCAAAATAAAGGCTTGTGCCAAACCATCTGGACTTGGTTGTACCGTATAAGTAAGTTCAACACCATAACGCGAGCCATCGCCTAATAAGCGTTTAAATGAGTCACTATCTTCAGGTGTCGTAATAATAAGTATTTCTCGTATACCAGCTAGCATTAAAACCGATAACGGATAATAAACCATTGGTTTATCATATATTGGTAGTAACTGCTTAGACACCCCCATAGTAATAGGGTAAAGCCTAGTCCCGCTGCCACCGGCTAAAATAATTCCTTTCATAGTGTTTCACCTGTAAAGCGTAAAGTGTTAGGTGTTGTTAAGTGTGAAGTGCTAAGTGCTAGGTGTGAAGCGTTTTTATTCTTCCCACTTCTCTCGTCGCTCTTCACCTTAGAGTGTGAAGTGTTAGGTGTGAAGCGTAAAGTGTTTACACTCTTACTACTTCCCTCTTCACTTTTAGCATCTCTCTCTTCGCTCTTCACACTCAATACCTTACAATTAATTATCATTATTCTTTCCTTGCTTTTAGGCTGTTAATTAAACCACCCAATTGAGCAAAAATGTTTTCTATTAATTCTGAAGTTTCTTTATTCAATGGTGCAAACCCTAAACGATTCGCTATTTTCAGTTGGGTTTGTACTTCACTTAATGACCCTCTAGCAATGTATAAAAAGCGAATAAAGTCGGCATCACTTCCCCTTGCCGCCCCTTCTGCTATATTGCTAGGCACGGATACAGCAGCTCTGCGCAGCTGGTTAATTAAACCAAATCTTTCATCACTTGGATAGCTAGCTGTTTCTCTATAAGTTACTTCAACTAAATCCATACTAAATTGCCAAGCTCTTAAGTTTTCGTGATTGCGCATAGTTCCTCCCTTCACTTTTGATTCTGAGGTGCGAAGTGTGAGGTGTTAAATGTGGTTTTACCCTTCCCACTTCACTCTTAACCCTTAACATTGTGAGAATTGTAAAGTGTTAGGTGTGAAGTGTGGTGGTTTACCCTTCACTCTTCATATTGTGTAAAGTGTTAGGTGTGAAGTGTGGTGGTTTTACCCTTCCCACTTCATTCTTCACTCTTAACCCCTAAACGCTCTCGCTGATAGTTACCACTTTGTACATTTTCACACCATGCTTGATTATCTAGGTACCACTGAACGGTTTTACGAAGCCCAGTTTCAAAGGTTTCAATGGGATTCCAGTTGAGCTCTTTACTCATTTTCGATGCATCGATAGCATAGCGCCTATCGTGTCCAGGACGATCAGCTACATACGTAATAAGAGAAGAGTAAGTTGTTAGGGGCGCTCCATCTTTACACTTCACACCTCTCGCTTCACTCGGTACTAACTCATCGAGTATTTCACAAATAGTGGTAACCACTTCAAGGTTAGTTTTCTCATTATGACCACCAATATTATACGTTTGCCCAACTTCCCCTTGGGTTGCAACATTAAATAAAGCACGGGCGTGATCTTCAACATATAACCAGTCTCGAATTTGAGAACCATCACCATAAATAGGTAATGACTTACCCTCTAACGCGTTTAAAATAACGAGTGGTATTAGCTTTTCAGGAAAATGGAATGGGCCATAATTATTAGAACAGTTAGTAATAACAACGGGTAAACCATAAGTACGCTGCCATGCCCTTACCAAATGATCAGAGCCCGCTTTACTGGCAGAATATGGGCTACTTGGTGCATAGGCTGTTTGCTCAGTAAATAAAGGTAAATTATGTGAAGTGTTAGGTGTTAAGTGTGAGGTGTTTTCACTCTTCACACTTTCCGCTTCACTCTTCACTCTTAAGTGTGAGGTGTTTTCACTCTTCACGCTTTCCGCTTCACTCTTTCCATCGTTCACATCATCAGGATGGGGTAAATCACCATACACCTCATCAGTAGAGATGTGATGAAACCTAAACGACTGCTTTTGCGTTTCTGGTAATGTATTCCAGTAGCCTTTTGCTGCCTCTAGAAGCGTATATGTACCAACAATATTAGTTTTAATAAACTCACCAGGGCCATCAATCGAGCGGTCAACATGAGACTCAGCGGCAAGGTGCATTATAATATCTGGCTTATGGGTATTCAGAATTGCATCAACATGTGCGCGTTCGCAAATATCGGCCTGAACAAAAGTGTAACGCTCAGAGCTGTCAATACTTTTTAAAGACTGAAGGTTACCTGCATAAGTGAGTTTATCTAAGTTAATAACTTTATGAGGCGTCTCGTTTATTAAAAAACGGACAACAGCACTGCCAATAAATCCAGCGCCACCGGTAACAAGTATCTTCATTTTTAACCTTTATACTATTATAAATACCCAATGCACCACTTAAAAAGCGCATTATTTAAATCATATACCACTCGCTTAAATTAAACTTTATGCGTGTTTCTTAAAAAGTTTCGAGTGAGTACAACAACAACGCCGAACATTATGCCAAGTAATAACCCTAACACCGCTATTAATGCACGTTTAGGCTTATACTTTTCTTCTGAGGCAATAGCAGGGTCAATCGTTTTAAATACATATTCTGTTCGAACGTTAGCAAACATAATGGTTTTTGCTTGTTCTTCTACTAGCCCATAAAGTACTGCTCTGATATCGGCTATTTTGGTTTGCTCTATTTGTTCTGATAAATATTTAATACTTTTATCTGCCTCAAGCACATCCCGCTCTTTCATTGTTTGGTTAATATCCGCAATTAACCAATCAACCCACTGTTTAGCAACGTGTGGCGATAAGTGCTCAACAGAAAGCGTTACCATACCGGTATCTTTATCTGATGTTGTCGCCACTATTTCTTTGAATTTTTTATATGCTTCTTGCATTGAGGGCTCAGGTTTAAATGGAGGCTCTACTTCACGCACCCATTTTTTTTCGCTTGGTAGGTATATTTCTTCATCATAGGTAAGGGTATTTGTTTCTCTTTCCCACGTTTTGGCAGCCATTAACTCGGGTAATACTCGATGCTGCTGAATAAAGTAACTTATAAATTTACGTGAATTAAGTACCTCAAGCGCGAGTTGTGTTTTATCAATTTCGCCCCCAGCACCTAAATTAACCCCAGCTAAACTCGCTAAACCACCAAATTGACCCGACAGTGCCCCTAACCCACCTGACTGACCTTGCTCTGCGGGTGCTAATAATGCCTGAGACTGATATATGTTAGGCTGATAAAGTGCATAAGCCACCCCCGCTACCGTAAAACACACGGTAATAACCATAATAAGAACTTTACTTTTCCATAAAATCAAAAAAAACGCATACAAGTCAATTTCGTCATCCGTTAAATCTTGCGTTGCAATACGCTGATTAGCTTGCGGTGCCTTTTTTAAATTATTATCCATATAATGAAATCTCACAAAACAAAACAGTGGCGCAGTGTAGCAAACAACGCAGAGGTTGTGAATTTTCAATTGTAGAGGTAACTGTAAATTTAGAATGGTGAATGGTGAATGGTGAATGGTGAATGGTGAATGGTGAATGGTGAATGGTGAATGGTGAATGGTGAATATTAATTAAAAATTTAGTATTAGACCAAACATTTCAAATTAAACATAAAAAAAGCGAGCCTAAGCTCGCTTTTTATTCGCTGTAAAACGAGTAATTAAGTTTTAATTACTTAGTTTTTACGCGATCTTGGTCAGCTTTTGAGTAGTAAACACCAGCTACGTCAATATCGCCAGCTGGAGAGTTAACTACTACTTTAATATGTGCGTTACCCATTACACCACTTTCAGTTGCAAAAGCTTTAACTTCAGCAGAAATATCAGTAGTTGATTTTGGAGTAGCAGTAGCTGTTAATGTTTTAGTGTAAGTTTTGCCTTCAGCTGTGATATCAACAGTGATTGCGCCAGCTACAGAGCCAGTGTTAGAAACAGTAATTGATTGAGCGTACTGAGAGCTAAATGGCATGAAAACGATGTCTTCATCGAAGCCGTTTAAAGTCCAAGAACCAGCAGATTCAGTAGCAACAACTTTAGTAGAAGCAACTGCAGATGCAGTGTTGTACTTGATTGTTGAATCAATAGTGTAGCTTTGTGTAGGAAGGATTGGTGCTGTAGTAACAGCCTTACCTAATACAGTGAAAGTACCAGTCATAGCTTCAGCTGTGTTACCAGCAGCATCAGCAACAGTTACAGTGATTGCATCACCAGCTTCGTTGATTGTGCTTGTATATGTATCAGCACCACCAGTTGCAGCAAATGCAGCAGCAAGCTCAGCAGCATCAATACCTGCATCGCCATCGCTTTCCATCCAAGAGAAATCACCTTTAATTACGTGAGTTGCACCTGTGTAAAGTGCGTCATGTGTACCAGCTGCAGCAACTACAGGAGTAACTACTAGCGTATCAGTTGTAATTGAGTCGTTACCAACTGTAAATTGCTTACGCTCGTTTTCAACGTCGATTACAGCGTTAAGTTTAGTTGTCACTGAAGAAGAAAGCTGAGACTTAGAAGTAACAACTGTAGATACTGCTGTACCAACGTTATCAAGATCTAAACCAGTAGATGTCTTAGCAGCATAAGTAAGTTTGATATCGCCTGCAGCATCAGTTACTGAAGTAGTTTTTAAAGTAGCACCGTTAAGTACGAAATCTTTACCACTGAAAACTTCAACTGGAGAAGGAACAGCAGTTACACGGAAAGTAGCAGTAGAAGCTGTTTTAGATAGTAGACCTACTGTAGGAGTATTAGTAAAACCAGCGAATGTGATAGCAGGGTTAGAAGTAGTATCAAACTCCGCACCAGTTAAAGTAATAGTGAATGTATCACCTACTGCGTACTCAGCAGCTAAACGAATAGTGTATGTAGGTACAGCGATAGAAGCTTGGCCTACAGCACCTTCTAGTGAAACTACGTTAGGCGTAGCAGAAGTTACAGCAGCGTTTGCAGACATAGCAGCTGTAGTAAGCGCTAAAGCAACAAGTGTTTTTTTAAACATTTTTATTCTCCGAGTTTCATGAAACAGGAACTTTCATTGTTCCCTATAAAAGTATATTGGCTGACCATGCACCATAGGCCGTCACCTAAGTGACTACTAGTCATACCAATTGTTAGTCTAAACATTGTTAGTTTATTGTCAAGCAATTAACTTATTTAAAACTAATGCATTTATATTACCGCTTTATGACACTGCCAGCAAGGTTTTTAACACCTTTAAAATCAGCAACTTAAAACTAAAAAACGATAGCATAAAAATAATTATCTATTATATAACATGCACTTGCAATTTGCATCACACATGAAAACATCTATTTAATTAGTGCATGCAGTGTAATAACACCCTGTAAAAAAACAATAATACTAAAGAATTATTTTTTAATAAAATTTACGCTTTTTTTACATAAGTTAGAGTAATAGCTTTAGTTTGGTTGTTAATGGTGAAGAGGTATGAGTAAAGGGTTAAGAGTAAAACACTGAAAAGTAAAGCGTGAAGCAAAAAGGGTTAAGAGTAAAAACCACATCTTACACCTCACACTCGAAAGTAAAGCGTGAAGCGAAAAGAGTGAAGGGTAAAACATCACACTTCACACCTCCCTCTTTACACTTCACACTGAAGGGTAAAGCGCAAAGGGTTAAGAGTAAAAACCACTTCACACCTCACCCTTCACGGCGTGTCACTTCTCCTCAACATCCGACAGCTTTAACTCGCTCATCCCTTGTTTAAATTGACTGTATACACTTTCCCACTCAGCCGTGGAGTCAACAATACGTGGAGTCACCAAAACAACAAGTTCTGTTTTATTAGTATTATTATCGGTGCCATCAAATAAACGACCAAATATTGGTATACTTGAAAAAAACGGTACGCTGCGGTCGGTCAAGGTGCTGTTTTCACTTATAAGCCCGCCTAACATTATAGTTTGGCCATTACCGGCTATTACTTCAGTTTTTAAGCTGCGCTCAAAAATAATCGGGTTACCTTCAGCACCGCTGCTACTCGCTTGGTTGCTTATTTTTTGGGTAATTTCCATTAATACCACCCCTTGAGCGTTTACCGTGGGGGTAACTTGTAAGTCTATGCCGGTTTCTAGGTACTCTACCGAGGTGCGCGAACCATTAACAGGGTCGGTAACAATATCGCCCACTATAGGAATGCGGTTACCTACGGTGATACTTGCCTCTACGCCATCGCGCACTGCAAGGCTTGGGCGTGAAAGCACATTTACGTAGGTATCTTTTTGTAATAAATTAAACTCTAATTTACCTGCTGTACCACTTAACACATAGGAAAGCCCAGAACCGCCATTTTCAAGATTGAATCCGCCTTGCTTACTGGCTCCTTGGTTGGTAAGGGCAAACTCAACACCTTGCTTAAACTCATCGGTAAGCGTGACCTCCGCTATCATCATCTCTAGCACAATTTGCTTTGGCATAATATCAAGGCGCTTGATCATGGGTAACAAATTACGATAATCATCACCCGTGGTATAAAAAATCAACGCGTTTGAGCGCTCGTCAACCACCATTTTCATACCATCGGCATTTACCGATATATTACGCTTAACTTTGTTTGAGTTATTACTATTAGCTTGGTTATTTTGGCTTGTAGCAGAGGTGCTGCTAGTTAATGCTTGTGAAGCCCCGCCACCTAACAGCATTTGTAAGCTTTCACCCAGATCGGTTGCTCTTGAAAACTCAGGGTTAAATACAAAATATTGCTCTTGATTACCATCAGCTGGTTGGTCAAGTTGCTGAGCCCAATAAGACACTCGTTGTATAAAACGTTTATCGTTGGTAAAAAATACCATTGTATTAGTACGCTCGATAGGCACGATAGATACAGCTTGTTCACTTGATGCATTAATACTGACCGATATGCCCTCTTGCTTCATCAGATCTTGTAACTGTTTGCTAAGTTCCTCAACCGGTACAAAAGCTGATTTGTACATGCCAATTGAGCGATTTCTGAATGCCGGTTGATCAACTAATTGCATAAATTCAAGCGCCTTTATTATATCGCTGCGCTTGCCTTTAAACATAATTGCCTGTTGATCAAACAAAGGAGTGGCATTTACACTTGTTAGCTGCCTGATTGTGTTAGCCAGTGGTGTTTGCATACCCGTTTTAAAGGGGGCAAGCTGCACTATCTCGTTAGAGGTATTGGGTACATCTACAGGATTGGCACCATAACCATAAACCAAATTACTTGATACGCCGTCATCACTTTTATGAATGTAATAAATACCGTCTTGGTAACGTATTAATATATTACGCTCTCGCAGCATTTGCTCACTTAGCGTAAATAGCTTACGTTTGGTGAGCTCGTCTTGCAGGTTCAGGGTTACCCGATCTTTTGAGTTATTAAGTTGATCGCCTAAAATGTAATTTACATTAAGTAGCTCACCAAATACGTAATGTAGGTAGTCTTTTACTAATAAACTATCAGCGGTAAGCTTTACACGTTCGGAATTACTAAACTTATCAGCTAAATTTGCCTGCTCGCTTTGGCTGGTTTTATTATTTGCCAATGGTTCTAAGTACGTTATGCCGTGCTGTGCCGCGGTTTTGTTGTTGTCTGGATTTGTTGATTGCGGCTCTTTGTTTGCTTTTACGCTTACAGTAGTATTTTTTTGTAAATACGAAGGCGCTGGCGACAAACCATTATGAGTGGTGCTACAACCGGCCAATACGCCACTTGCCAATAAGCCTAAAATAAGTGTTTTACTGTGTTTCATAGTGTTTCCGTGCCGTTTAATAGTCGCGTAGTTAACCACGTTGGTACATTACCAAGGTAATTTGCTGCTTATTTTTGCTCAGTGCAACTTGCGTGTTTGACAATATAGTAAGGGTGTATTCTGCTACGCTTTGCGAGCTAGTATATTTTACCAACTGCGTTTGCTGAGTGTTTATATTAGTTTGCTCAATAAGGGCATAGGGTGTAGTTGTATAAATCACTGCTTTTAACTTTAACTCTAAATCACCTGCAAACACACTAAGCAGTTCGCCAGTTTGTGCAGCTTGCTTGGCGGCACTTAGCCCTTGTTCTGTTTCTGTGGCGGGTTCAACCTTATCGTAGTTACTAAATAAATCCGTTAACTGCCGCTTTGCATTTTGTGAAAGCAAGGGTAAGGGCTGTACGTTATTAGTTTGCGAATTAAAGCTATTGTTTGCTTGTGGTTCATCTTGTACAAAACGGCTGGTAAAGTCGCTAATAAGTACAAGTAACACTAGGGCAATTACAGCTAATATTAGTTTGTTCATTGCGCCCCCCCTGTATTCGGTGCTTGGTGCATATAAAAAGCTAGCTCTAAGGAGCCGCTCATATTACCAAGTCCGTCGCTTTTCTGCCCTTTTAAATTTATATTTAGGCTTTTAAGCTCGGCTTTAGGCGTTTTGCTTTCAAGCAATGTAATTAAGTTAATAAAGTCGCGCATTTTACCTTTTAAGTTTAACCGTAACTGGTGGCGTATTAACTGGTTGTTGGCAACAGTTATACTGGGTAACCAACTACTGGTGTTAATTTGCAGCTGATTATTAGCAATGGTTTGCTCTATTTGTTGCTGCATGGCTAACTTAAATTCGCTTTCGCGTTGGTAGTCAACAAATAGGCTATTAACAGCCTTTAGCTGAGCATTAATAGTTTGCTGAGCTTGGTTAATTTGGCTTTGGTTAACAATAACATTTTGCGATTTAACCGCCCGCTTTTGTAAGTTAGCTAATTGCGCTAATTGGCTATTTTGCCAGTCGAATAACGGCACAATTAAAAACTTCAGCGCTATTAATATAACAAGCGCCCCTAAAGCTAACTGATGTTTTGGCTGTTTTAAATCAAACATGATTATTTAGCCTCGCTTTTTGTGTTAGGCATTTGGGGGGTACTTTGATCTTGTAAGGTACTTAAGGTAAAGCTAATTACAAAGCTTTCGCCGCGGCGCTCTTTACGTGAGGGATAGTCAAATTTAGCGTTATTAGTTCGTGGGTTATTGATTATAATTTGCAAAGCATCGGTAGCCTTATCTGCAGTTCCGCGAATAATATAACGGTTATCTTCAAAACGTATATTACTGAGCTCTGCACTGGTCACCAATTGTTGTAATACAAAAAATAACGAGCTGGCTAGTCGTTGGTTTTGCGTAAAACCTTGTAGTACGTTCAATTGCTCGTTAGTGGCTTCAAATTGTTCTAGGGTGTTTAACGCTTGATTTACGCTGCTTTTGTTTTGCGCTAACTGCGTTTGTACCTTATGAGTTTTATACCCTAAATAAGCACTGGTTAAACCACCATACAGCGCGCATAAAGCAACAACAATTAGGCTCGTTTTCTTAATCAATGCTTTATTAATTACTGACGTTGGCGGGGTAAAAAAAGTAACGAGCTGCTTTATAGATTGCTGTTTAAGCCCGGCAATTAACGCTTGTGCGTAATGGGTCGGCTCTTCAATATTTATAATGCGCTTGCAAGGCACGCCAAACATACTAGCAAAACGCTCTGGACTATTAATTAGTGGGCTTGCCAATGCTGAGTATACGCTTTGCTGATGCTTTGTTACATACATGGCGGCAAAAGCGCGTGCACTTATAACTTGATCTGCCGTTAGAGTATTACTAAGTAATAGGGTTTCTGGCAAGTTTAACCACGCAGCGGGTAGAGGTAAAAACCGCCAGTAGGTTACTTTACTTTGGTCGCTCCCTTGGCTGTTAATAATATAAGCATTGTAACTATGCTGTTCGTTATCAGCACTTTGGTTGTTCATTTTTATTATGCTTGCCAGTTCTTTTTTATTTGTAACTGGATATTGCTCACTGTGCTCTGTGTAATGTTTGCGCCCTACAATTTGCAGTAAAGGAGTGTTTTTTTGCTCTCCTTTAGTTAGCTGTATGGTAAATTGCTGCTGAGCATTTAACACTAAGCTATAAGGCTTATCGCTGTAGTAAACTACATTATTACAAAGCCATTTTTTTATCCATATTGTGAGTTTAGTTTTGATCATTAAATACTCTACTGCGCCTTAACTGCCACTATGTTAACTACAGGGTTACCTGTTGGTTGCAAGTGATAATAAATTTCTTTTTGTATGCGTGCTTCGCCCACTTGTGCATTTAGCGTTACTTTAAATAAATTAGACGGATATAAAATAATATCGTCACTTTCGTTAAAGCCTGTAACTTGTACAAATTCACGGGCAGTTAATTGTTTAGCCTGTCTTAGCATAATAACATGGCTTGCTACATCTTTTGCTAATAACGCATTTAACAGCGAATTTGGTGCCGTCATGGGGTTAAACGCCCCTTTTTTATACTGTGTTGTGTTTGCCCGTAAAGCATTTAATTGTGTTGGCGCTAGCCCTAAATGTATTAGCTCTGCAATGTCGTGTATGGCAGCATAACGCGCTGTTATATTATTAGGCAGGGAGTCGGTGCGTCCATCTAACTGCTGCCACTGTATAATTTGCCGCGACATTGACTGCGCATCATAATCATTTAGGCCGCTGTAGGTCAATAGCTGGGTTAAGCGTTGTTTGTTGGGGTAATGCAAGTTAAGTAAGCCACGCAAGTCTTGTATTGCTACGCTCACTTGCGGGTTATAACTAAACTCTTCACCGTGAAAGTTCCATTTATTAATCAATGTTTGGTTCTGTGAGTTTTGAGTTTGTTCTGGATCTTTTTGCTCGGTGAGTAACGCATACAGTATATTGGCCTGTGCATTTTGCAGCTCAATATAGGCTTGTGCTTTATCGACCATAAGCGTGGCATTATGTACTTGCTGACGCGCCGATTGGGTAAAGTATAAAGCAAGAATTGAAAGCACAGCCACAATCAATAATACCTGCACTAGGGCAATACCACGCTGCATTAAAAGTCACCTGTTTGTATATAGTTGCCGTACCATGTGTTTGACTTTGTATCTAATTGGCTATAAAACATCAAAGGCTGTTGATTTTTAAGCAATGTTACTTGTATTTTTTGTGGCGTAAGTTGCTGATCTATCCCTGAGTAACGATTTTGCCATATAGGCTCTACACCGGGGGTTTGCATGGCCATTTGGTCAAGGTTTTTCCAGCCGAAGTAAGTTATATTTACCTCATCTAAATTAGTAAGTAATGTTTTTTTATAGGTAAATTCTATATTTTGCTCTGAATTAATAAGTAATAGCTCGCTACCAGATACCGCTTGATAAACCAGATCATACTTACCATTTTTGTTTTGCACTGCGGTTAAACGAAATATTTCTGGGTGCTGGGTATCAATAAGGCCACGTTTGGTGATGGCTAATAAGCTTTTATCGTCACCTACAAAAAACATTTCTGGGCGACCTTTGTTATTTTTAATTAAATAAGGCTCAACGCTATCAAGCGTTGCTTGTAACAAATACACCGCTTTAGTTTGCGCTATGTTTTGCTCAAAACTACCCAGTTCTTTATTCCACCGCGATGCTAATTGCATATACACGTAATTACCAGTAAACATAAGCATCGAAAGCAAAGTAACCGATATTAGCAGTTCAATAAGCGTAAAGCCGTGTTGTTTACGCATCATGCCAACTCACTTCGTTAAAAGTATAATTTTTTACTATACCATTGCTATTGAGGATTAATGTAATTTGCCATAATGTGAATTGAGTTTTTATTGCTGCGTCTACACCAAATTCCAACGCCATGATTTCATCTGTCACTTTTTTACTTTGTTGTACATTGGCTTGCCAGGTGTAGGTGCTTTGCCATGCAGTGCCTTGGCCGCTTAATTGTGTTTGCTGCGGGGGGGCACTTTGTACTTGTTGCTTTATTTGGCTCAGCAGTGCGGGAACATTCGCGACTATATTAACGTGGTTGCTGGCTTTTTCGCTAGATATGAACGCTCCCCGATAAATAAGCGATACGGCGCCCATTGCCATAAATAATATGATAGTGGCAACTAGTAATTCTATTAATGTAAATCCGCTTTGGTTATTGTTTTTCACTATTAGGCTCTAATGAAATAGTAAGGGGTTCCCCTCTAAAATGACCACTTATTTGTGCTGGGGTGACAAATCCGTTGGCGTTAAAATTAACTCTTTGCTGAGTAAAGCTAAGCGACGCCAACTCTTTTGTTTTAACGAGCTCGTTACTGGGTATTTTATACAAGTTTAATGTATTGCCATACAACTCTAACGAGTAGCTCTGCTGTTTTATAAACGCTTGAAAGCCTATATTTTTAATCCACTTAGTGGTGTTTAACAGCTCTGTTTTAGCCTCTGTTTTATCAACCGCTTTAATCGATATAGGGGCTACAACACTTAACAGTAAACTTACGATACTTAATACAATAATAAGTTCAATTAGGGTAAACCCTTTACTAAACTTAAAACTCATTGAGTGCATTTAAAAGCCTACATCGTTTAGCGATATCATGCTCATAAGCATAACCACAACAATGCCTCCTACAAAGCCCCCCATAAATAAAATCATCAATGGCTCTATGAGCGCGGTCATGTTGTCGGTCCAGGTTTCAAAATCTTGTCGTGAGCGGTTGGCTATTTCTTCAAATACGATATCGAGATTGCCCGATTCTTCACCCACCTCTAATAAGGATATATAAAATGGCGGATATAACGAAGTTTGCTGTAGCGTTGGTGTTAATTGGCTACCGCGCTTTACTTTTTTTCGGGCTATGTTCATTTCATGGTTTAAAACATGGTTTTTTATGTTACCCGCAGAAAGCTCAAGTGCTTGGTCGATAGGCACTCCCGCTTTTAACATTAAACTTAAGCCGCTATTAAAACGAATTCGTTCTACAGTAATTGTCGCGTTAGCGATTACGGGTAACTTTAATGCCGATTTATGCCACCATTTTAAAAAGCGGGGCTTTTTTGACGCCCATATTATCGCAGGCACAATACCAATAACCCCAATAGCAAGCAGCCCTTGATATTGATTCATCCAATCGCTAATAGAAAGCATAAGTTGGGTGTACCATGGCATAGTTTCTAGTTGGCTAAACATGTCGGCCATTTTGGGAATAATAAAATTAAATATAAAAAATATACTTAACACACATACAAATAAAATAACGCAGGGGTAAGTTAACGAGCCTATAATTTTACGTTGTAGCTCGCGCTTAAATTTTAGATCTTTTGCGAGGCCCGCAAATATTTCACTTAAGTTACCTGAGGCCTCACCAAGCTCAATTAAGTTACAATATAAATTATCAAATACGTCGGGGTGCGCTCGGCATGCTTGTGATAAATTGCTGCCCTTTTTTATGCTGTTGCTTATATCGGCTAGCATTTTAGCTAGTGCAGGCTTGGCTTTAGTGCGCCTAATTATATCTAGCCCACGGTCAATTCTAACGCCAGTGGCTAATAATAAGCTTAGCTCTGCAGTTAAAAACTCAAGATCTGAGAGTGAAATTTTATTATTAAAACTTAAACTTAGCGCATGCTGCTTTTGCTCTTCTTTAATCTCAAAAACAAGTAGCTTTTGTGCTTTTAGTTTTGTGATAGCCTCTTGCTGATCCTGCGCTTCGACTTGACCATCTGACTTTGCACCTGAGCTATCGTATGCTTTATAATTAAAGAGTGGCATTACCCTGCAACCCTAATAACTTCAGCTATGGTTGTTTGCCCTAGTACCGCTTTATATAAGCCATCTTCTAAAAGCGTTCGCCTGTTTAAGCTTTGGTTGTGTAGCTTGGCTTTAGGGATAAAGTCGGCATTTTTAGGCATCGCTTTTATTTCGCTGTCGCAGCGTAAGTATTCGGTTACCGCCATCCGGCCTTTATAACCTGTTTGACTACAATGCTCACAACCTGCACCACGTTTTAACTCTATACTTGGTAAATTAAAGCGTTTAGCAAAATTGCTTAGGTCGTATTTCTCAATCAGTGCTTGTGCGCTTGGCTCTGGTTCAGCGCAATGATCACATATTTTACGTGCTAAACGCTGTGCAACTATAGAAACAAGTGCTGCATTCAGTAAAAACTCTTCAACACCTAAATCCAGTAAACGCGTATAAGCACTTGCGGCATCGTTAGTGTGTACGGTACTAAACACTAAATGCCCCGTAAGCGCTGATTGTAATGCTATTTGTGCGGTTTCTTTATCGCGTATTTCACCAAGCATAATTACATCAGGATCTTGACGTACCACTGAGCGAAGACCAGCTGAAAAGTCAAAGCCTATATCGCTATTAACTTGCACTTGGTTGATGCCTGGTAATTGGTATTCAACAGGATCTTCTAAGGTAATTATTTTTACATCGTCGTTATTGAGTGCATTTAAAAACGTATAGAGAGTGGTTGTTTTACCAGAGCCTGTTGGGCCTGTTAGTAACACCACTCCCGATGTGGTTTTTATATCATCCAAGATTAATTCGTTTATATCACTCGATAATCCCAGCACTGACATGTCGTAGCGAACGTTTTCTTTGCGTAAAAAACGCATTACCACTGATTCGCCATCATTAAGTGGCAAAGCAGATACACGAATATCAATTTCTTGGTTGGCAATTTTCATTTCTATTTTGCCGTCTTGCGGGCGGCGCTTTTCGGCTATATCCATACCCGACAGAATTTTCAACCGTGTGATTATAGGTAGCTGTTTTCTGGCTGATATTGTTTCAGCTTCATGAAGCACACCGTCAACACGAAAGCGTGCTCTGTAGCGCCCTTTATAAGGCTCTAAGTGCATATCTGATGCACCTTGACGCAATGCCCGGCTAATTAGCGAGTTGAGTAAGTTTACCGTTGGCGCTTCTGTGGCCAGCTCTTTAAGGCGCTCTTCCTCATCCAGAGGATTGTCGTCTAGAAGATCTGTGGTTGGTTCTTCATACTTTGAAATAAGTAACTGAATATCAACTTCATTAGCTATAAATAATGTGTACTCTTGGTTGTTTTTAATTAACCATTCGTTCATCACTTGATTAAGCGGATCTTTGCAGGCAAATTCTATATGTTCACCCTGCTTACTCAGTGGCACCCAACTTTGTGCTAAAAAAACATCAAGTGCAGGCTTTTCAATAGCAGCAGGTTCAAAATTAGCATATTGCTCATTTGAAAATAGCGGGATCTCTAAATATTCACTCAGTAATTGTGAAACTTGATCCTCAGGTAGGCTTCCCATGTTTACAAGAATTTGCTCAAGTCGACCGCTGTATTTAGCTTGGTAACTTATCGCTCTTTGGAGATCTTGCGCATCAACGCTAAATTTATTTAGCAGTAAGTCATGTAGTTGCATTATAGGTGAATGATATCCGCGTTATTATCTGTACCACCTTCTTTACCATCACTACCGTATGACTTTAAGGTATATGGGTTACCTTCAGAACCCGGAGTTTTATAAACATATGGGTTACCCCAAGGGTCAAGTGGTACATCTTTTGGTAAGTACGGGCCATCCCAACGAGGTTCGTCGCCTTGACGAAGTTGAGACAATTCGGTTGGGTACTTCCCTAAATCTAAGCGGTACGTATCAATAGCTGTTTCAAATGACGACATTTGTGCTGCCGCTATTTTACGTTCAGAAGAACTTAACTTTGAGAAAAACTTAGGCGCAACTAACGACATTAACAAACCTAAAATAACGATGACGACTAATAACTCCATCATTGTAAAACCACTATTTTTTTTCATAATTCTCTCTTTAATGCTTATTGTTTTTTCTGCGTAAAAACCTTGCCACTTTCCAACAGTGTTGAAGTGCTAATGCATAAAGCACAAAAACAACTATAAATAGAGCTAACATTACCCATTCTGGAACTTGTAAAATTTCACCAAAAATACCGATTGAGCTCATCACAATTGCAAACGTTAATATCACGCTAAGCGCTCTACGTGGGCTAAAGCCTACTCTCATAAATATATGGTGTAAATGGTCTCTGTCTGCATGAAAAGGCGACATCCCTTTTCGTGTTCGGCGAATAATAATAGCCATCATGTCCATGAGTGGTACCGCAATTATCCACAACGCGGTTACCGGTCTAAAAGCGGGCTCACTCGCTTGAGTGCTCACCATTAAGAACCATATAACGCTAAGCCCAATAAACATTGAGCCTGCATCACCCATGAATATTTTTTTGTTTTTGTGCCCTTTAAGCCCTAAATTAAATGCTAAATAGGGCGCAACGGTAGCAACAATGATAAGCGGTAAGTATGCAAATGCATAATTTCCGCTCATCAGCATCAGCACAAATACCGAGAGTAAAGTTAGTATACTCAGCGAACCAGCTAAGCCATCTATACCATCTATCATGTTAAATGCATTGATACAGGCAATTACGCTGACAATAGTAAAAATGATCCCAAACCAGCTCAGGTTCACGTCTCCAAATGAAAATAAATCGCCTAGGTTATGTATATAAACATCACTGCCCCATATCATAACAAGCGCAACAATGACCTGAATACATATGCGAATTTTCACACCTAATTGACGATAATCATCTACTACACCCAAAATGACAATTGCGCCAGCACACATAAGGTAACTTACAACTTCTGTAGTTAACGGGTAAAACGCTAAAACAGAAATAAATACAGCTAAAAATATTGAGAGCCCACCAATAAGTGGTATGGCTCCGTCATGTTGCTTACGATTGCACGGGGTATCGACAAGCCCAAACTTAACGGCTAAAGGCGTAATAGCAAATATCACTGCATACGAAAAGCCAAATGCAAAAGCAAGCATAATAAATTCAAAAATCATAACGAAGACCCAATGTCTCTCAAAGTATATTTCATGTTTATAGTGAGCTAATAGCAGCCAACGCAACACCCATTTGATAAAGGATTTGAGTTGCTGTGCTCCATAATGTTAAGTTATCTACATGTTCGGTATTTAGTGGCACTACAATTGTATCACCAGGGCTCAACTCTTCAGCTTTATTTGCCGCAAACCACGACCCTTGATCAGGAATTGTAACTAAACCACTGGCTTTAATTATGTAAATTCTCTCTTCGTCTGCACGCTGTTTAAAGCCACCACTTCTGTTTATATAATCATCAAGTGATAATCCAGCCTTGTAAATATGGGATGTAGAAAAGTTAACCTCTCCGACTACACTAATGCTATTACTTTTAGTAGGTATATAAAGCACATCTTGGTCTTGAAGCGGTAAGTGCTGCTGACCTTGTTCAATAGCAGGTAAATCTATAACAAGCCTGCCTACTGCTTTAACTTTTGCTAAATCTGTAATCAAACTATCCATATCTTTGTAACTCAAAGATGAGTCGGTTATTGAGCTGTTAAAACTTTTAGCTGCAATATCGCGTCTTAAGTCTTCAGATAGTTTATTTAATTGCTGCTGCTCTTGGAATCGGATTGACTCGCGAGTAAAAATGGCACCTTCAGGATATGAGAACTCCGTAAAACCACCGGCTCGCTCAAGTACTTTAGTTAAGTCTTCACCTTTGCGGATACTGTATATACCAGGGAATCTAACCTCACCTACAATTTCAATTTGTAAATCTTTTTGCCAATTTGGTATCGGGTAGATGCTAATTGAATCTTTACTTTGTATTGCAAACTTTTCATTATCATTGCTTGTAAGCGCTTCATTTAAGTCTACTTCTACATGATCAAGTAAGCTTTTGTGCTCATTGCTATAACGAGTAATTTCAGCTTTTTCAAGGAATGTTGACTCTTTTAATCCGCCCGCTGCTAATACTGCTTTTTTCACGGTCGCATTTATAGGAAGAGGGTAAACGCCGTCAAAACGAACTTCCCCGCGAATACCAAATATTTTAACTTGGCTCGAGTAGCTAGATTGCTGGTTTAATTTTGCAATAATAGGACGTAATAGCTTTTCTCGACTGAATACAGCATAGTCGCTTTCTTTAAGCTCTTCTTCTTTGCTATTTAGGAAGTCAGTAATGTTAGTGATTTTTTTACTTTCTTCTGCTGCTAGCTGCTCTGCTAGCTCTTTTTCTAACGCACCACCTAAGTCTATAAATTCATAGAATTGCTTTTCTTCGTATTGTTCCCAGAGCTTCATTCGCTCTCTTAATTCTAATTGCTCTTTTGTTATAGCGAGTGTTTTTAAGGCTGCCTCTTCATCATCTTTAGTTTGAAAGCGGCTAAAAATTACAACTATATCTCTGGCTTTGAGCTCTAAGTCACTTTTTACGTTGTTTTGTGAGGCTTCTAAGGGTGAAAACTGGTGTACTTCTATGTCACCTTTTTGATTAACTTCTCTAACAATCAATCCGTATTCATAATCAGCAGTAGGTAATAAATCACTTTTAACTGAAGTGAAAAGTCGACTAACTTTATCCCCCTCTTTCCAAGAATAATTACCTGGATACGTTACTGCACCGATTAAAGTAACTGCATTATCAAGCTCATCGCTCGATGCTGGTACTTTAATAGTATCGCCATTTTTAGGTGAATATTGAGAGTTTTTAGTTATATCAAGCTGTAAAATCGTTTTTGAACTATTACCTGTGTAACGTTCTACGATGGTTTTTTGTGGGTAAGCTTGGGCAGTCAATCCGCCAGCCATAGCAATGACTTCATCTAAACTTTCTGACCCCTGTAGTTCAAAAATAGCTGGACGGCGAACTTCGCCACTGATTGTTACTTGCTTACCAACTGGCGGAATAAAAACAACATCACCCGGTTTTAAGATCACATCATCAGAACTGTCGCCTTCAATTAATAGATCATAGAGATCCAGAGTTTGAATTGTTTTGCCAGCTCGCTTTAATTGAATATTACGCAACGAACCTATATCAGAAAGCCCACCACTAACAAACAGCGCGTGAGTTATTGATGAAAGTGAGGGAATGGTATAAGCGCCAGGTTTGTATGCTTCACCCAAAACCATTACTCTAATTGTTCTGGTTTCGCCCATTGAAACAAATGCTCTAACACCAATCATTTCTTGTTCAACTTTTTGTTGGATCAGCTCAACGACTTGGTTGTATTGCATACCTGCAACGTTTACAGGCTGAAGTTTGTCAATAACAAGGCGGCCCTCTCTATCAACTGTAACCTCTCCATTAAACGACTCTTTACCATACAAGTTTAGTGTAAATGTATCACCAGGACCCACCATATAAGTACTTGGGACTAATGCATTTTCAGAGGGTGCAAAGGTTGTTGGCTCACCAGAGAAAAGTTCGTAGCCAAACGGCTTTATTTCTTCTTCTTTAGGTTTGAATTTTTCTTCATCGGTTAATTCCTCAGAATCTTTTTCATCTAAATCTCGAGGTAATATAGAAGATGAATTTTTATTGCTACCTTCATCATCGGATGATTCACCATCTGTCGAAAAACCCAGTGCGTCTAAACTAATTCCATACTTTTCAGCAAGCGCTTTTTGTTGTGATTTTGGTAGCTTCTGAAATTGCTCTAATTGCTGCTCTGTAGGTGCAACACCTTGACTACTTCCTTGCGCAAATGATGACGAAGCGAATACTAATAATAGCAGTACCGCAAAAAGTTTAATTAACTTCACAAAGTGTCCTTCCAGTAAAATAAAGATAGCCGCGGCATACTACACCATTTTATAAGTAAAAAAAATGGGTAAGCACGCTTACCCATTATTATACTTTTAGTATAGTTAAAAACTGTAAACAAGTGTTAATGAAGTCTCTGTATCTGTTGCTTCTTTGTCATCAGCCACATCAGAGTTATTGGTTATATTGTAAGCCACTTTCATTTGCAATGAGCCATTGATTTTAGTAAGTAATGCGCTTTCTGAACGGGTTTTAGTATTAGTATCACCGTATTCTACCGACACTAACTGAGTGAAACGCGCGTTGTCTGAAATTTTCCAGCTAAAATCTACTTTACCTAAGGCAATCACTTCGCCTTCGTATTCACCCGCTAATGAGTTGCCGTTTTCATCAACCTCTTCGCTAATATCTGGATACTTAAAATACTTATAACCCGGACCAATTTCAGCGTTTAGCTTCATGTTTGTCTCGTTTAGTAAACGTAAACCATAACCCGCTGAAATAACTGATTCACTTCGGTATGCACCAAAGTAGTCTGATACGTGCGACCCATAAATAAATAAATGAGCATGCTTTTCGTTTAATTTGTAATTACCCTGCGCTGAAATAGAGTACTTTTCGTTAGTACGCTGTTTTTCTTTTGTGCCAGCGTCGTTTTCTACTTCATCTTCTTTGTAGATGCCGTCTAACTTATACTCGTTATTCCAACTTTCTAAGTTATGCAATACTTTAATACCGCCTTTTAAGGTCGTTGTTTCGGTATTACCGCTAGTAATGATAGCGCCCACTTCACTGGTAACTTCCCAGGTTTTTTGTTCTTCTTCTGATGCAAATGCACTGGTTGTAGCTGAGGCTGCTACTAAAATTGATAAAAGCTTAAGTTTCATTAAAAAATAACCCTGTAAAAAATATTCATGCTCTTTAAAGCAGCGCGCACGTTAGCAAACCTAACGTGAGCATTACCTTAATAACTTTTTAAAATTAGTCTTGCTTGTGCAAATGCACATCCATTTGTGGAAATGGAATGGTAATATCAGCGTCGTCTAACGCTATTTTAATATTTTCCATTAACGACCAGTATGTTGGCCAGTAGTCTTCTGAGTTAACCCACGGGCGTACGATAAAGTTAACGCTTGAATCGGCAAGCTCAGAAACCGATACGTTGTATGCAGGATCTTTTAAAATGCGTGATTCGTTATCTAGTACTGATTTAAGTACTTCTTTTGCTTTACGTAAATCGGCGTCGTAGCCAACACCAATCACAAGATCAACGCGACGCGTTGCTTCGCGCGAGTAGTTAATGATCGCATCTGACATTATTTTTGAATTCGGCATTACAATAACTTTGTTGTCAGGAGTGCGCATTTCAGTAGAAAATATTTCGATTTTTTTAATCGTACCAGCTTTACCGCCAGCTTCAACGTAGTCACCAGATTTAAATGGGCGTAGTAAAATAATGAGCACACCAGATGCAAAGTTAGATAGCGACCCTTGCAGTGCTAAGCCAACCGCTAAACCTGCAGCACCTAAAATAGCAATGAATGACGTGGTTTCGATACCAATTTGTGATAGCGCCATTAAAATAGTGGCTGCAAATACAATGGCATACACAATACTAGATACAAACGATGAAACCGCTACATCTACTTTCTTCTTGTCGAATGCTTTAGCGGTTAAATTTGCACAAAACTTGGCAATTCGGCCACCGAGTAAAAATATAACAAGCGCTATAACTGCTTGAATACCATAGTGTAAGATTAAGCCTGAATTTTCATTCAGCCAATTGAGTATTGAATCCATATTAACTCCTGATAGCGTTATTAAGCAGTTTAGCGGTATTGTTTGTAGTATTGTAAATCTTTAATAGGTGTTTGCAACAACGTTTTACTAAGGGGTTAAGGGTTCGGGCTGCCCGTTGCCCGTTGCCCGTTGCCCGTTGCCCGTTGCCCGTTGCCCGTTGCCCGTTGCCAATAGCTTAAATATAGAATACTTATAATAAGTTTAATTTTTTTTGATTTTTTGCTTCACAAGCATGGGGATATTATGTATTATGCGCGCCACACCAAACAAGGTGTATGTAGTGGCGGTTGTAGCTCAGTTGGTAGAGCCCCGGATTGTGATTCCGGTTGTCGCGGGTTCGAGCCCCGTCAATCGCCCCACTATTTTCTAAGTCCTCTAAGTAATATCCAAAGTTAATTTTTTAGTTATCTCTAGTTTTCATAAAGCCAAACATAAAATAAAAAAATACGCTCTTATCTGTAGCCGCCGGTTTCCCCAGCGTTGATTTATATCGTTATTTGGTGCTTTTGATAAAAGCCTGATGCGACATGAAGTCACTGCTAAATAAATATTACAAATAATACCAGTAGTAGCAGGCTTTCCCCGCACCACACAGCCCGTTGCCCGTATTTGACGCTTTAGGCGCGCTGAGAACATGTTATATTCTCAGCGCCTCATACACTTGGGTATTTGCTGCCCTTGCTCAAATTGTTAACCTACTTTAAAAGAAAGGCCTAGTGACGCTAATGCTTTAGAGTGTTTTTCAATCGCATCAGACTCTGTACCTACACTGTGCGCTTGGGCTAAGTTTTCTGAAGACGCACTACTAATATTTGAAATATTACGGCTAATTTCTTGTGATACCATGCTTTGCTCTTCCGCAGCGGTTGATATTTGCGTTGCTAAATCAGAAATATCAGTAATTGCAGCATATACTTTTGAGACGATATCTTGGCTATTGCGGGTTTCTTTAACACAGCTCTCTGCCGCATTCTTACCAGCTTCCATTGTTTTTGACCAGTTGAGTAACGTAGACTGCATTTCAGATATAGAAACTTGAATTTGCTCTGTAGCGGTATGCGTTCTGCTTGAAAGCGCACGCACTTCATCAGCAACAACCGAGAATCCTCTACCATGCTCACCGGCACGCGCAGCTTCAATAGCGGCATTCAGAGCAAGTAAGTTTGTTTGATCTGCAATCCCTTGTATCTCTTGCATTATACCACCAATTTTTTCAGCCTCTGTTGCTAGCTCGCTCGCTGAACTTGCCGAGTTATCCACCTCGTTGGCGAGTAACGATACTTCACGCATGGTGCCTGACATCGCTTGCGTTGCGCTTTCGCAGTCTTGGTGAGCTTGTTGCACTCGTTGGTTAGTTACTAAAGTATTTTTTGCTACTTCATCAATTGAATGCACCATTTCCTCAACCGCTGACGACACTTGATGTAATTCTGATGCTTCTTTTTCAACACCGGCCTGCGCAGCTTCAGCACAAATTTTTAGAGAATCAGCACCTTTACTCAAGCTTAAGGTACCATCAATAATCCGGCCAACAATAGTAGTGACTTTACCCTCAAGTAATTTAATCTGAAAATCACTATAGCTGAGGCTATCGCTACCAGAATAAATATGCCGAGATACGCTATCTGGGCCTGCCTTGGTTTTTTTGATTTTGCTTTGCGAGCGAATTAACTCTTCATAAAAAATAACAAAAGGCAGAGGAACAAACAGCAAACATAACCAGAACATGTAACTTGTTAACCAAGCAATTAAAGCGGCACACCCAATAAATAGGGGCAATTTAAATGCAGCTAATTTTTCACTTAAAGGCGTAATTGATTGACCGTTGTTTAAACGTTGGTAAAGCTTTTCTGCGCGGTGTTTATATTCTGGAAGGAGTTGTTGACGAACTGATTGATAACCTACTTTTTTACCGTTTTCGTAAATAGGGGTAACAAATGCATCAACCCAGTAATAACGCCCATCTTTACATCTATTTTTTACAGCTCCTCGCCATGCGGTATCGCTTTTTAAATTAGACCACATATCACCAAATGCCGCAGGTGGCATATCTGGGTGACGAACCATATTATGATTTTTCCCTTTTAACTCATTGATGGTATACCCTGAAACTTTACAAAAGCTATCATTTGCATAGGTGATAACCCCTCGTAAATCTGTTGTAGAAACTAATTCTTCGTCAATGCCAAACGAAACTTCCTGGTCTACCGTTGCTTGATTTCTTCTACTCATAGTGGGTGCTTCATTATTTTTTAATGGGTGAATTTGCGGGATGTTAATTTATAAATGTATAAAACACAATTATACATTTTTACTATATGTTAATAGTATTGAAACTACTGAAACTTTATTCTACTCATTCACGCACCAAAAATATACATTTAAAAACATGCAGTTACAAATATTCACGCGAATTAAAAAGAATTACTCTTTCATAAAAGCCTACATTTAAAAAGGATATAAGCAGAATAGTATCTAACTAAGAATAGTTTAGACCTACAAGGAGGAAGTAGCCAAAAACCTCTCCTTAAAAAAGGGCAAAAAAATGCCACCAAAATGGTGGCATTTACACACGGGGGTATTTCTACTTATAGAAATTTTTTACTTTTTGTTTACTTAAACATTTTTTAAAAAGGTAGCATTTACACCCATTTCAAGCAACTTAAAACGCTAAACGGTTAACTCATCGGAACAGTCTAGAGAGTCAAACCCTAATACATACGTATTTTTCTTCTAGGTATTCATCTAAACCTTGGTGACCCCCCTCTCTTCCAAGACCTGATTGTTTTACCCCACCGAACGGTGCTACAGGGTTTGATATAACCCCCTCATTTACACCTATCATGCCAAACTCTAACCCTTCGCTTATACGATAGATTTGTTTAATGTTTTGGCTATAAAAGTACGCAGCTAACCCATAAGGAACGTCATTAGCAAGCGCAAGGGCTTCGCTTTCTTCATCAAATGGGATCACCGTTAATACAGGGCCAAAAACTTCTTCATGATAAATATCCATTTGTGTAGTGACATTAGTAACTATTAATGGGTTTTGAAAGCTGCCACCTAAGTTACTGTTATCTCCAATTAGCGTAGCGCCTTTATCGAGAGCATCTTTAATCAGTTGTTGCACTTTCTCTTTTGCTTTGGGATAAATAAGCGGGCCTATGTCGGCATTTTCATCAAAACCGTTTGCAACGTTGAGCGCAGCGACTTTAGGTGTAATTTTTTCAAGTACTTCATTTAATATACTGCGCTGGATGAAGATACGGTTTGCCGCCACACACGCTTGGCCACTATTTCTAAATTTAGCCGCCATTAGGCCATCAATAGCGTCATCAATATCGGCATTATCAAAAATAATGAACGGCGCATTGCCACCTAATTCCATTGATGTTTTTTTAATTGTCTGTGCACACTGTGATAGTAACTGCTTACCTACACCTGTAGAGCCAGTAAAGGTGAACTTACGTACCACCTCTGAGTCAGTCAACATTTTACCAACGTCTTTAGCGTTTTGTGATACCAATACATTAAATGCACCTTTTACAAAGCCAGCCTGATCAGCTAAATACGCTAAAGCAATAGCACATAGTGGTGTATGTTCAGAAGGTTTTAAAATGAAACTACAGCCAGCAGCATAAGCAGGGGCTACTTTTCGCGTTACCATAGCCACAGGAAAGTTCCATGGTGTTATACCGGCAACCACGCCAATAGGTTGTTTATAACTGGTTAAGCGATGCTGATTGTCGGTTGCAGGGATCACATCCCCATAGCTACGCTTAGCTTGCTCAGCAAACCACTTAATAAAGCCGGCGCCATAATCTATTTCACCGAGAGATTCTTTAAGCGGCTTACCCTGCTCTTTGGTCATAAGTGTAGCTAGCGTTTGTTTATGTTTAATCACCAACTCATACCAGCGCATCAGAGTTTCACTTCGCTCGGTTGCATTGGTTGCTTTTAATTTTACAAACGCGCCTTTTGCCGCATTAATAGCT
This sequence comes from Pseudoalteromonas sp. 11L1, assembly GCF_055397545.1. The sequence goes on from NZ_AP041141.1 coordinate 290,084, forward strand.
GTATTTACACCTTGCTCGTCAATGTCGCTAACTTCAACAATACTTTGTTCGGTGGCGGGATCATTAACACTAAAGCGTGTGCTGGTTTGATAAAATTCACCGTTTATAAACGAGTCTGAAAAAATAAGATCACTCAAAATACACCTCCGAAATGGGTTTTGGGCCTCGAGCTTCGATATATTAAAAAGCCTTGTGGTTAACGCTACAAGGTTTTTTAATTTACCCGCACCTAGCAGCCCGTCGCTCGTAACCTTTAAAAAGACGCGGGGTAAACCCGCTGCTACTTAATACAAACAAAAAAGCCGCGGTATTAAACAGCGGCTTTTAATATAATAGTCGTTAATTAAAAACTAGTGTTCTTCATTAACGATATTGAGATTGTACTTAGGTATTTCAACCACTAAGTCTTCATCTCTAATAATTGCTTGGCAACCTAAACGTGACTCTGGTTCTAAACCCCAGGCTTTATCTAGCATGTCGTCTTCTAGATCGTCACTTTCATCTAATGAGTCAAAACCTTCACGGATCACTAAGTGACAGGTTGTACATGCACATGATTTTTCACAGGCATGAGGAATGCTAATGCCATTTTTAAGCGCGATATCAAGTACCGTTTCGCCAGCGGGCGCTTCTATTGCAGCACCGTCAGGACACAACTCCGGATGGGGAAGAAAAACAATTTGTGGCATTCTAATCTCTCTTATATATTGTCTACTGACTGGCCTGTTAAGGCTTTTTTAATTGATGCATCCATTCTACGCGCGGCAAAATCACTACTCGCATTGTCCATTTTTTCAATGGCTGCTTTAATTTCGCTTGGCTCTTGTGCACTCTCGCGTACTTTTGCAAGTTCGTTTATTTCCACTTTTAGCGCCGCTAGTTGCTCAGGCTCAAGTAAATCGCCATCAGCTGCTAAAGAGGCTTCCATTGCTTCTATTACACGAAGCGCTTCAACTTGTTGCTCTTTAAGCATACGCGCTTGCATGTCGCCTTTAGCGTTACTCATCGACTCTTTAAGCATATTAGCAACTTGGTCGTCAGACAAACCAAACGACGGTTTTACTTGTATTTCTGCTTGAACGCCAGTTGATTTTTCCATGGCTGATACGCTTAGTAAACCATCAGCGTCTACTTTAAAGGTAACGCGAATATGCGCAGCTCCCGCCGCCATAGGTGGAATGCCTTTTAAGCTGAACTTTGCCAGCGATCGACAATCGTCAACCAGTTCACGCTCACCTTGTAATACATGCAACGACATAGCCGTTTGACCATCTTTAAACGTAGTAAATTCTTGCGCACGTGCAACTGGAATAGTGGTATTGCGTGGAATAATTTTTTCAACCAAGCCACCCATGGTCTCAAGTCCTAGCGACAACGGTAACACATCCAGCAATAACATGTCTGAATCTGGCTTGTTACCAATTAATACGTCAGCTTGTAATGCTGCACCCAGTGCAACAACACGATCAGGATCAATTGAAGTGAGTGGTTGTTTATCAAAAAACTCGCCAACTTGAGTACGTACCAACGGCATGCGGGTTGAACCGCCAACCATCACCACTTGTAGTACTTCTTGGTTTTCAATACCGGCATCTTTTACTGCACGACGACATGAGCGGAGCGTTTTTTTTACCAGTGGCATAGCCAGCTCGTTAAACTTCTCTCGCGTTACTTCAACCATGTATTTTTCATCGTCAAACTCAAGGCCAACATTCACTTTTTCGTATTGGCTGAGTGCTTCTTTACAGGCTTTGGCTTTGTTAATGAATAAACGTAATACCGAAGGAGATAAGCCCGTCACGCCAGTTTCTTGTTTTAAGTAGTCAACTAATAATGAGTCAAAGTCATCACCGCCTAGACTAGAATCGCCACCAGTGGCCAATACTTCAAACACGCCTTTATTTAAGCGCAGTATAGAAATATCAAATGTTCCGCCACCTAAGTCATAAACAGCAATTATGCCTTCTTGACCTGAATCTAAACCATAAGCAACGGCAGCCGCGGTTGGCTCGTTTAATAAACGCAGTACATTAATGCCGGCAAGTTCAGCCGCATCTTTAGTGCTTTGGCGCTGTGCATCATCAAAATAGGCTGGTACGGTAATAACTGCGCCTAAAATATCTTGATTACCAAAGCTTTGTTCTGCACGTGCTTTTAGGGCACCTAAAATATGGCTTGATGCTTTTACTGGGCTGATTTCCCCGGCTTCAGTTGCTATCGCAAGTGCGCCGTTATCATCGCAAAATTGATAAGGCAGTTGGCCATAGCTTTGCTCTATTTCGGCTTGGGTTTTACCTAAAAAGCGCTTAACTGAAATGAGTGTATTAACCGGATCGAGTGTAGCTGCTTGCATCGCGTCTGCACCCACGGTTATGCCACCAGCTTGGTAACGCACTACAGACGGCAACATTGCTTCGCCTGACTCATCAGTAATAGTACGAGCTTCGCCGCTTTGTACGGTTGCCACTAATGAATTAGTGGTACCTAAGTCAATTCCAATTGCTAGTTTATGTTCATGTGGTGCCGCGCTCTGCCCCGGCTCAGCAATTTGCAATAATGCCATAATGCTCTTTAAACTCGTGTTGCTCGCTTTGCAGCAAGTGAATTAATCGTCAAATAAACTGTCTTCAATGCGTTCAAGTTCGTCGCGTAACTTATAAACAAACTTTAGCTTACGGATACTGTCTGCTGCTTGTTGATATTGCTGCTCATCGTTACTTGCTAACTGCTCTGCCAATTGCGCACTGTATTGCTGATCAAGCTGCTTTATTTGTTTTTCAAAATGATCAATAGCAGAGTCCGGATCGCTTGCGGTCGCTAACTCTTCAAGCTCTTCTCGAAGCTCCATTTGCTGCATTAAAAACATGGGATCTTGCAATGTTTGCTGCTCAGCGCGAATATCAACGCCTAGCTCGCTCAGCATATATTCTGCACGTTTAACGGGGTGCTTGAGTGTTTGCAGTGCATCATTAATTTCGGCAGTACTTTGTACGGCCATTAATTTATCACGGCTGCTAGCATTAGCATGGCGATCAGGGTGAACAGCACGTTGAAGTTCTAAGTAGTGCTTGTTAATCGTTGCTAAATCAATATTGTAGTCAACGGGAATTGCAAATAACTCAAAATAACGCATAACTTCTCACAAATGACAAAGCCCTACATTAATTGGCAGGGCTTAGTTATACCCAAGTAGCTTAGGTATTCAAAACAAGTTTGAGCTTAAACGGTAAAGCTTTCGCCACAACCACACTCATCAGCTTGATTAGGGTTGTTAAATTTAAACCCTTCATTTAAGCCTTCTTTTGTGTAGTCGAGCTCAGTGCCGTCGATATAAACTAAGCTTTTAGCGTCAACAATTAAGGTAACGCCTTTAGCCGCAAATGTTTCATCATCATCGTTTAGCTCATCAACAAACTCTAATACATAAGCAAGACCTGAACAGCCCGTCGTTTTAATGCCAACTCGCAGGCCTATGCCTTTACCACGGTTTGCTAAAAATGATTGTACGCGGTTTGCTGCCGCATCTGTCAATGTCACTGCCATGAATATCTCTTAGTTTGTATGTTTGCTTTTGTAATCTGCAATTGCTGCTTGAATTGCATCTTCGGCTAAAATTGAACAGTGAATTTTCACTGGTGGTAATTCTAGCTCTGCGCTGATATCAGTATTTTTGATAGTAGACGCTTCGTCTAATGTTTTGCCTTTAACCCACTCTGTTACCAGTGAAGATGAAGCAATTGCACTACCACAGCCGTACGTTTTGAATTTTGCATCTTCAATCACGCCTTCTGCTGACACTTTAATTTGCAGCTTCATTACGTCACCACATGCTGGTGCGCCTACCATACCCGTTGCCACTGACGGATCGTTTTTATCTAGAGCACCTACGTTACGTGGGTTTTCTACGTGGTCGATTACTTTATCACTGTAAGCCATAATTCTATCCTCACTACCTGCTAGGTATGGGCTCCACTAATTAGTGGTGCGCCCATTCAACTGAATCTAAATCAACACCTTCTTGGTGCATTTCCCAAAGAGGAGACATTTCACGTAAACGGCCAATCGAGTTTTTCATTAACTCAACGGTGTAATCAATCTCTTCTTCGGTCGTAAAACGGCCAATACTAAAACGAATTGAACTATGTGCTAATTCGTCGTTGCGACCTAATGCACGCAATACATAAGAAGGTTCTAAACTTGCAGATGTACAGGCTGAACCTGACGATACCGCAATATCTTTAACGGCCATTAGTAACGACTCACCTTCAACAAAGTTAAAGCTAATATTAACAATACCAGGTACTGATTGGTCTTGTGTGCCGTTAAAGTACACTTCGTCCATATCTGTTAAAATGCCGTCGATTAGGCGTTTACGTAACGCACTGATGTGTGCGTGATCTTTTTCAAAATCTTGTTTTGCAATTCTAAATGCTGCGCCCATACCTACTAACTGATGGGTTGCTAATGTACCAGAACGCATACCACGCTCATGGCCACCACCGTGCATTTGTGCTTCTAAACGTGCACGTGGTTTACGGCGAACATACAAAGCACCTACGCCTTTAGGGCCGTATACTTTGTGCGCCGAGAATGACATGAAATCTACTTTGGTTTGTTGCACATCGATTAAAACTTTACCTGCGCTTTGTGCTGCATCTACGTGGAACATAATTTTACGTTCGCGACACATTTCACCAATAGTGTTAATGTCTTGGATTACACCTAGCTCGTTATTTACATGCATAATGCTTACAAGCACAGTGTCGTCACGCATCGTATCTGCTAATTTTTGCAGATCAAGTAGGCCGTTTTCTTCAACGTCCATATAAGTTACTTCAAACCCTTGACGCTCAAGCTCACGACATGTGTCGATAACCGCTTTGTGTTCAGTTTTAGCGGTAATAACATGCTTACCTTTTTTCTTGTAAAACTGAGCCGCACCTTTAATAGCAAGGTTATTTGATTCTGTTGCCCCCGATGTGAATACGATTTCACGTGGGTCTGCATTAATTAAATCGGCAATGTCAGTACGTGCTTGGTCAACGACTTCTTCAGCTTGCCAACCAAAACGGTGTGAACGCGATGCTGGATTACCAAAATTACCGTCCATAGTCAGGCACTGCATCATTTCTTTGGCAACTCGTTCGTCAACGGGCGTAGTTGCTGCGTAATCTAAATAAATCGGTAACTTCATTTCTCTCTCCGCTGCAGGTCAACCTTAAAGTTGACAGCTTACTTGAATATTTTCCAACTGCTTAATTGCATCATTAACGCTGTTTTCTTGGCGAAGAGCGACCGCTTTAACGTCCGACTTTTCAACCAGTTCAGCTAAGGTAATATTATTTAAAAATTCTTCAATTCGTGCGCTTAAGTCTGACCACAATGTATGGGTTAAACAACGCATACCACTTTGACAACCAGTATTGCTTCGCTGACACCGTGTAGCGTCAACAGATTCATCTACCGCATTGATAACATCGCCAACTGAAATTACATCGGCCTCACGTCCTAGTAAATAGCCCCCACCAGGACCTCGAACAGAACTCACTAGCCCATTCTTACGTAAACGGGCGAATAACTGCTCAAGATAAGACAAAGAAATTTCTTGGCGCTGCGAAATATCTGCAAGCGCTACAGGGCCTATATTTGCATGTAGTGCAACATCCAGCATGGCTGTAACGGCATATCTGCCTTTTGATGTTAACTTCATAACGCCCCCCGCACAAAAGAGTGCAAATTTTAATTACCAGAGTAGATTAGTCAAGTATTATCCTTATTGGCTAGCCTCAAATGGCTGCCGATAAACTTGAAATACCCGACTGTTTTGGTCAAGTATTGGGTCTATTGTAATTACCTGAGTAATTTAGTCAAGTATTAGTGGGGTAATAAAAGGCGCTATTTATAACTAATTGCTATTTTATAGACTTATTAATTGAGGTAAGAATACCTCGTAATATGTTCATTTCAGCATCTTCAGGGCGAGCACGATTAAACAAGCGACGTAGCTTAGTCATTACCATGCCTGGGTGCTGCTTAATGATGAAGCCTGTTTTAAACAAGGTGTCTTCAAGGTGTTCGTAAAACAGCTCTGTTTGTTTAGACGATGGATATAGGGTTTCGTCTTCTTGTTGTTCCGCTTTAGGCTGTTGATTTAAAAATGCCATACGCGTTTCATAACATAAGGTTTGTACTGCCATCGCTAAATTTAGCGAGCTGTATTCTGGGTTAGCAGGAATACACACATGGTAATTACACAGTTGTAATTCTTCGTTTGTTAAGCCACTGTTTTCACGACCAAATACAAGTGCTACAGGGCCATTTACAGCTTCGCCAACAAGCTTTTCACCACATTCACGCGGCTCAACCATAGGCCACGACAATGTACGCGAACGGGCGCTAGTACCAATAGTTAATGCACAATCAGCAATGGCATCGGCAACCGTATCAACAACAACAGCATTACCAAGTACATCTGTAGCACCTGCAGCCAGTGCGCTGGCATGGCTATCTATTTCACAGGCAGGATCTACAAGGTATAACTTTGATAATCCCATGGTTTTCATGGCACGTGCCGCAGAACCAATATTGCCAGAATGTGATGTGTTTACTAAAACGATGCGGATATCATCTAAGATCATTACAGTGCTACTTATCGAGTACAAAAAAATTGCGCAAATTCTAGCATGAAAACGCGCTGAGATCCTATATTCAATAGTTGAGATCTTAAAGATCAGTTCGCGGTCAGCGGTCAGCGGTCAGCGGTCAGCGGTCAGCGGTCAGCGGTCAGCGGTCAGCGGTCAGCGGTCAGCGGTCAGCGGTCAGCGGTCAGCGGTCAGCGGTCAGCGGTCAGCGGTCAGCGGTCAGCGGTCAGCGGTCAGGTAGTAAAATAAAACACCGAGCCTTATGCAAGCCCAGTTTTTATATTATAGGTGAGAGTTTACCTCGCGCACTTTCACAACATGTCAAACTACCTGCGCGGCGTAAAGCCCCGCCTACGTTTAACCCAAACACCGTACTTGGCTTAATCTTTTGCTGACAACTGACAGCTGAAGACTAAAAACTGTTCTTTAACCTAAACCATCGCGGCTTTTACATACACATCAAAGCGGTTTTTCTTGGTTTTGATTTGCATGCTTGGGGTTTTATCATTTAAAAATGGTGCGTAATCGGGGCGTTTCACTACTACACGCTTACTGGCAAGGGGGTAAGCAAAATCGAGTAAATCATCGGCGTCGGTATCGCCACCCACTAACTCTTGGAATACCCGCATTTCTTTTTTAACCAGTGCTGATTTTTCACGGTGCGGAAACATAGGATCAAGGTAAACCACATCGGGCACGCTGTCACATTGGGCAAGTAAGGTATGGCTTGAGCCAAAGATAAGGCTCATATTTTGCTGCATCCATGGGCCAATTTCACTATCGTTATAAGCACGTTGTAAGCCATCATATAACAGTGCAGCAACCACGGGATGGCGCTCATGTAGAATTACTTTACAGCCTAGCGAGGCTAACACAAAACCGTCGCGTCCAAGGCCTGCTGTGGCATCGAGTACCACTGGCGTTGCGCCCTTATTAAGGCCAACCGCTTTGGCAATTGATTGCCCTTTACCACCACCAAATTTACGCCTATGTGCAACGGCACCAGTTACAAAGTCTACGTTAATAGCACCTAATTTTGGCTCGTCAGTTTTATACAGGCTTAGTCCTTTATCATCGTAATGCAAGCTAAAACCACTGCTTTGCTCTGCCCATTGAGCAAGCCCAAAGCGTGCTTCTAACTCATTTAAATAAGGTCGACACTCTTTAAACGCACACTGTATAACCACTTCACACTCCGATGATAAATTTCACCGTTATTATACCCAAACAAAGCCAATATACGATCTCTAGTTTAAAACAACTCAATATCGTTATTTTCGCTCTCAGGTTCTGGCTGCGTTTGTTGTTTACTTAGTTTTGTTTGAGTAATTAAGTCATCACGCTGTTGAGTGGTTGTTTTTAGTTGGTGCTTAATAAAGGCTAAATCATTAGTGGTTGCAACCAGCTGCTGTGATGTATGACTAAGCTGAGTTATTTGCTCATTAAATTGCGAAGCTGGTATCTCGTTGAGTGTTTGTATTAGCGATTGGAGTTGCTCAAGCTGCTCTGTAAGCTGGCTAATTGCACTCGTTTGCATGGCGTTTTGATTTTTAAGCTGTGCAACAATATCTTTAAAAGCAAGGGTTAGCTCATTGTCGCGCATTAGTCGATATTGGTACTGCTGTATAGTAACTACTTTTTCGTTAGTTACTTCTAAAATATGCGGAAATAAATCTTTATAGCGGCCATAAAGTGATGGCGTATCTACAGGCATATTTTTAATTAATAGTGAAATATTAGGGTAATTAATAATAGTACTATGACCAATATCAACAAAGCGTTCTGCATTTTTATGCTGTATGAGTAGCTCTTGCTCTAATGGGCATACGCCTGTTTCTTGGCTATAAAACATTCCCTGGTTATTTTGCCAAAAAACAACCACGACATTGAGGTGTAATGGAGTAAAAAAACCTAAAAAGTATTCACTTAATAATTCTAAATTATCGGCATGATAGCTTTGACAAACAAAACGCATAATGCGCCCCATGTCACCGGTTTCAATCATCGCCATTTCAGCTGTTTTATTGGCCTTTGCTATATCATATTGCAGTGTTGCACACTGCTTGCGGTACTGGTAAAGAATTTTAATCCGTGCCATCAGCTCCTGTGCGTTAAAAGGCTTTAAAATGTAGTCAGCCCCGCCAACACTAAACCCTTTAATACGTTCAGCTTGCCCCACTTTGGATGATAAAAACATTACCGGAATATCTGTTGTGGCTTTATTTTGTTTAATAGTTTGGCAAACCTCATAACCAGACATGCCTGGCATTTCAACATCAAGCAAAATAATATCGGGGTTATATTTAATCGCTTGTCTTATGCCATCTTCACCATTTTTGGCGTGGATCACTTTGCAAAACCCAGCTAAAGATTCTTCAATAATATGGTGCATTAATTTATCGTCATCAATTGCCAGTATTAACTTTGCCATACGTTAGTCCCTTTTAGTACTTTGTTCAAAGCATAGTACGCCATGTTAAAACTACTAAAATTTATTCAAAATATTCTTTAACAGCACTGTGTTTTAGGCAATAAAAAAGCGCCACTGGGGCGCTTTTGTAATTATATTTTAATCCGCAAAGGTCAACAGACCCTAAGCGGCGATGCCGCTGTGGCGCAGTAGTGCATCTACACTTGGCTCACGACCACGGAAGTTTTTAAACAGTGCCATTGGCTCTTCGCTGCCGCCTTTTTCAAGAATGTGCTGCATAAACGCTTGACCCGTTTGTGGATTAAAAATGCCTTCCTCTTCAAATTTAGAGTAAGCGTCTGCCGAAAGTACTTCAGCCCATTTATACGAGTAATACCCCGCGCTATAACCGCCCGCAAAAATATGACTAAAGCCATGCTGAAAACGGTTAAACGCTGGCGGCTTAATGACTGAGGTACGACTGCGTACATCATCAAGCACAGCTTGAATGTTACATGGCTGGCCTGAGTCGTAGTCATGGTGAATTTTAAAATCGAATAACGAGAACTCAAGTTGTCTTAGCATTTGCATACCTGAGTTGTAATTTTTAGCGGCCAATAGTTTATCTAGTAGCTCTTTTGGTAATGGCTCACCGGTTTCGAAGTGGCCTGAAATAAAACTTAGGGCTTCTTCTTCGTAACACCAGTTTTCTAAAAACTGACTTGGCAATTCAACGGCATCCCATGCTACACCATTAATACCAGCAACAGGCGCTGCATCTACTTGAGTTAACATGTGGTGAATGCCGTGACCAAACTCATGGAACAGTGTGGTTACTTCATTATGGGTAAACAAAGCAGGCTTATCGCCAATCGCTTTATTAAAGTTACACACTAAGTAAGCAACTGGTGTTTGAAGTTCACCATTAGCGCGCACTTTACGACCCATACAGTCATCCATCCACGCACCACCACGCTTGTGGTCACGGGCGTATAAATCTAAATAGAAACGACCACGTAAAGTGTTGTTGCTATCGTAAATTTCAAAAAAGCGCACATCTTTATGATACGTATCGATGTCTTTTTGCTCTTTAACCGTAATACCAAATAAGCGGTTAACCGTTTCAAACAAACCACTGAGCACTTTATCGGCAGGGAAGTATGGGCGTAATACTTCATCTGAAATCGCGTACTTTTCTTGCTTTAGCTTTTCGCTGTAATAACCAAAGTCCCATGCCTGTAGTTCACTAATACCGTGCTGTTGCTCTGCGTATTGTTGCAACTCTTTAAGCTCTTGCTCTGCTTGTGGCTTGGATTTAGCTGCTAAGTCTTCTAAAAATGAAAATACCTGTGCAGGTGATTCTGCCATTTTTGTAGCTAACGATTTTTCGGCGTAATTATTAAAGCCCAGTAATTGTGCTAACTCATGACGCAGTGCCAGTTCTTCACTCATAATCGCCGAGTTATCAAACTCTCCTGCATTTGGACCTTGATCGGATGCACGAGTAGAAAACGCGGTGTATGTTTCTTTGCGAAGTTCACGGTCGTCTGCGTAAGTCATTATAGGTAAGTAAGATGGGAAATCGAGAGTAAATACCCAGCCTTCTAAGTCTTTACTTTTTGCTGTATCAGCCGCTAATGCCAGTGCTGACTCTGGTAAGCCCGCTAGTTGGCTTTTATCGGTAATATGCTTATGCCATGCAAGCGTGGCATCCATCACGTTATTACCAAATTTTGAAGCAAGCTCTGATAAACGCGCACTAATTTCACCGTAGCGTTTTTGCTGCTCAGGATTTAGTGCAATGCCTGAAAGCTTAAAGTCACGCAATGCGTTGGTAATCGTTTTTTGCTGGGCGGTAGTGAGTGTTTTAAATTCATCACTGTTATAAAGCGCGCTATAAGCCTCATATAAACCTTGGTGTTGGCCAACAAAAGTAGAATATTCAGAAATAAGCGGTAAACACTGCTCATAAGCTTCGCGAAGTTCATCGTTGTTCATCACCGAGTTTAAATGTGACACCGGTGAAAATAATCGCGATAGTTTATCGTCAGCTTCTTCAAGGGGTAATACTAAATCATTCCAGGTGTATGATTGCTTTGCTAATACATCATCAATTGCACTGCGACAGTGCTCAATACCTTTTTTTAATGCCGGTACTACATGCTCTGGCTTTATTTTTGAAAAAGGCGGTAAACCTTCAAGCCCGATTAGGGGATTTGTTTGTGCATTGCTCATAATCATTCTCAGTTTGTGCAAATATAAAAATGAAGTTGGGGCAAAATACGTAAATACAAGGGGAAGTGTTCAGCTCTTAGCTTAATATACGCTCGACTAATAATACCTTGATCTTAACTAGCTTGGTTTTCGTTTGATGGTAGAGATTTTAGCAGCCCCGAACAAGTGACTTGTTCATCGCATATGATATTATCGGTAAAACATTGTTAAACACATTTAGAGGATTAAACATGGCTCAGCATTTTGATTACATTGCAATTGGTGGCGGTAGTGGTGGTATTGCATCAGCTAACCGTGCAGCAATGCGTGGCGCAAAAGTAGCATTAATTGAAGCTAAACACATGGGTGGCACCTGCGTAAACGTAGGGTGTGTTCCTAAAAAAGTAATGTGGCATGGCGCTCAAGTTGCTGAAGCAATTAATCTTTATGCTCCTGATTACGGTTTTGATGTTGAAGTTAAAGGCTTTGACTGGTCAAAGCTAGTAGAAAGCCGTGAAGCCTATATTGGCCGCATTCACAAAGGCTATGATAATGGTTTAGCTAAAAATGGCGTAACTGTGATCAAAGGTTTTGCAAAGTTTGTTGATAGTAAAACCGTTGAAGTAGATGGCGAACACTATACTGCCGATCACATTTTAGTTGCCGTTGGTGGCCGCCCTACTATTCCTAATATTCCAGGTGCTGAACACGGTATTGATTCAAACGGCTTTTTTGAGCTGAACGAACAACCTAAACGCGTTGCTGTTGTTGGTGCCGGTTATATTGCCGTAGAAATTGCCGGTGTGCTGCACAGCTTAGGTACACAAACTCACTTATTTGTTCGTAAGAGCAAGCCACTGCGTACCTTTGACCCATACATTATCGACACACTGGTTGATATTATGGCAAAAGAAGGCCCAACACTGCACACTGAGTGTTCACCAAAAGAAGTGGTAAAAGAGGCTGATGGCAGCTTAACGATTCATTTCGAGAATGGTTACAGCGAAAATGTTGATCAGGTTATTTGGGCTATAGGCCGCACGCCAACAACCGATAAAATTAACCTTGCTGCAGCAGGCGTAGAAGTAAACGAAAGCGGTTATGTAAAAGTAGATGAATACCAAAACACCACAGCTGAAAATGTATACGCTGTGGGTGATATTATCGAAAATGGTATTGAGCTTACACCGGTTGCTGTTAAAGCCGGTCGTACTCTATCGGAGCGTTTATTTAATAAAGAATTGCCGAACGATTTAAAAATGGACTACAGCCTAGTACCAACCGTAGTATTTAGCCACCCACCTATCGGCACAATTGGTTTAACTGAGCAAGAAGCTATTTCTCAGTACGGCAGCGAAAATGTCAAAGTATATAAATCAAGCTTTGCGGCTATGTACACCGCAGTTACTCAGCATCGCCAAGCATGTAACATGATGCTAGTGTGTGCAGGCGATGATGAAAAAGTTGTGGGCTTACACGGTATCGGTTTCACCGTTGATGAAATGATTCAGGGCTTTGCTGTCGCCATGAAAATGGGCGCCACTAAAGCCGATTTTGATGCGGTTGTAGCATTACACCCAACCGGGTCTGAAGAGTTTGTTACCATGAGGTAAGTTCGAGGTTCGAGATTCGAGGTTCGAGGTTCGAGGTTCGAGGTTCGAGATTCGAGGTTCGAGGTTCGAGGTTCGAGGTTCGAGGTTCGAGGTTCGAGAAATAAAAAACCTTGCGGTTAACATCGCAAGGTTTTTTATTTAGAAGTTAGATGTTTTGCTCGAGACCCGCAGCCCGTCGCCCGCTAACCTTCGTATTTTAAGCTAAATGCTCTCGGGCCAAATACTCTAACGATTGCATTTCTTGTAAGCGACTAATACAGCGTTTAAATTCAAAGTTTAAATTGCCTTGTGTATAGAGCTCGGTAATCGGTTTTTCTGCAGAGATAATTAACGTTACATTACGCTCATAAAATTCATCTACTAACGCAATAAAGCGCCTTGCTGCGTCATCATTATTTTGCCCAAGCTGTTTTACATTAGATAAAATCACCGTGTTATATAATCGGCTTATTTCCATGTAATCAACTTGGCTACGGGCAGTTTCACACAGTTCGCTAAATTCAAACATAACGATGCAGTCAGATACCTTACGGGCTTTGATCATCCGCCCTTCAATTTCTATTGGGGTGTCTAGTTTACCGACTTCTGGCGAGAGCTTGTCAAAATATTCGAATAGGTTTTTATCAGCTTGTTCATCAAGCGGGCTATGAAAAATTTCAGCTTGTTCAAGAGTACGTAATCGGTAATCAACGCCTGAATCTACATTAACTATTTCAGTATGCTTATTTACTAAGGCAATAGCCGGTAAAAAACGGGCACGCTGTAAACCATTGCGGTATAAGTCGTCAG